>NZ_JBFIII010000030.1 GCF_041601295.1 Immundisolibacter sp. | reverse complement strand
TAAGAACATCCGGCGTGGTCATGCCGACCCCAGGCGCTGCGTCAGTTCCGCCAGCGCGGTAACCCGCGTCAATGGGGCGCCACTGGCCAAGACCTCCCCGGCACGCGCAACGCCGGCTGCCAGCGTTGGCGCCAAACCGGCTACGTAGAGCGCCGCCCCGGCATTGAGTGCGACGATGTCCCGCGCCGGACCAGCCTGTGCCCCGAGCACCGCGCGCAGCAGGGCAACGCTGGCCGCCACATCCGGTACCGCCAGCTGCGAGCTCGGCACACGGTTCAAGCCGAACTGTTCAGGCGTGATGCTGTAGCAATGCACCGCACCATCTTTGAGTTCGGCCACCTGCGTGGCCGCGCCCAGGCTGATCTCGTCCAGTCCATCGTCTGCGTGGACCACCAGCACGTGCCGACTTCCCAGGCGTAAAAGCACATGGGCGATGGGCTCCACCAGCGCGGCCGAGTACACCCCCACCACCTGATTCGGCGGCAGCGCCGGATTCGTGAGCGGCCCCAACAGGTTGAACAACGTGCGCACACCAAGCTCGCGCCGCGGACCGAGCGCGTGGCGGGTGGCGCGATGGTGCGCCGGGGCAAACATGAAACCGAAGCCAAGCTCGTCGATGCAGCGGGCGATCGCCGCCGACGGCAACTCGATGCGCACGCCAAGCGCCTCCAGCACGTCAGCGCTGCCGCTGGCGCTCGACACTGAACGATTGCCATGCTTTGCGACACGCCCACCTGCGGTTGCCACCACAAAGGCTGCGGCGGTAGAGACATTGAAAAGGCCGGCGCCGTCACCGCCCGTCCCACAGGTATCGACCAAGCCGTCGGCTGCCACCTCGACGCGCAGCGAGAGCTCGCGCATGACCTGCGCCGCCGCGGCGATCTCCACCACCGTCTCGCCCTTCATACGCAGGGCCAGCAAAAAACCGCCGATCTGTGCCGGCGTGGCCTCGCCGCTCATGATGGCGCACATGGCCGCGTTCATTTCGACGCCATCCAGATCGCCGCCTTCCACAACCTTCGCGATGGCCGCCTGTATGGTCAAGACACACCGGCCGGCAGTTGCAGGAAATTGGCCAGCAGCGTGTGGCCATGCTGGGTCAGAATGGATTCAGGATGAAACTGCACCCCGACCACCGCCAGGTCACGGTGACGCAGACCCATGATTTCGTAAGGCCGGCCGTCCGCGTGACAAGTCCAGGCGGTGACTTCCAGGCAGTCCGGCAAGCTGGCCCAATCGACTACCAGCGAGTGATAGCGCGTGGCGGTAAACGGATCAGGCAAGCCAGCGAACAGCCCTTCGCCGGTGTGATAGACCGGCGAGGTCTTGCCGTGCATCACCTGATCGGCGCGAACCACCTGCCCGCCGAAGGCCTGACCGATGGCCTGGTGGCCCAGGCACACGCCCAGAATCGGCACCCGGCCCGCGAGGCGCCGGATCAGGTCGACCGAAATACCGGCCTCGCGCGGCGTGCACGGGCCCGGGGAGACAACCAGCTGTTGCGGCGCCAGCTGCTCAACCTCGTCCACGCTGATGCAGTCGTTACGCTGCACCTGCACCTGCGCGCCCAACTCACCCAGGTACTGCACCAGGTTGTAAGTGAACGAATCGTAGTTATCGAGCATGAACACCATGCGCGCGGGGCCCCGTCGGATGGCCGCCATCAGCGGCAAAAGAAATTCAAGGAATGCGAGTCACGGCTATTTTCCGCCCAGCGGCGGGATGGGGGAACCCGCCCGCCCCAGTACCCCAACCTATAAATTTCGCTATGTTCGACCCGCCCCGCATCACCGGGTGCTTTGTCGCTCATCCTCGCAATAGCTGCGGCTATTGCTGTGGTTCGCTTCGCGCACTCAGCGCGCGGATGCGTGTCTCGGCATGTACGCAAACTTATAGCTTGAGGTACTGGCATCGGTCCGGTTACCGAAATATTCTTCTGGCGGGCACTCAAGTCGACCGACCCGGCTGCCGATATACAGGACGTGGGTGTACTTACCCCCCAAAAGCCCGCGGACCGGCGTCCTCCTCCGCTGCTCCCGGGCCACCGCATCGGCGTGGCCCCGTACCGATTCGGTTGTACCACCCGCTCAACAACGGGGCACTCTTGATTACGCAGCACGCTAACTAAACCAGCACATCCAGGCCTGCCTGCGCCATCTCGGCGGCACGCAGCAGCGCACGCGCCTTGTTTTCAGTCTCCTGCCACTCACTCTCGGGCAATGAATCGGCGACCACGCCGGCCGCCGCCTGCACATAGAGCTGCCCACCCTTCACGACGCCGGTGCGGATAGCAATCGCCAAATCCATATCGCCGGAATAACTCAGATAGCCACAGGCGCCGCCGTAAATGCCGCGTTTGACCGGCTCAAGCTCGTCGATGATCTGCATCGCCCGCACCTTGGGCGCACCGCTGAGCGTACCGGCCGGAAAAGTCGCACGCAGCACGTCAAAGTTGCTCACGTCGGGTCGCAGCAAGCCTTCGACGTTCGACACGATATGCATGACGTGGGAGTAGCGCTCGATCACCATCTCGTCGGTCACCTCGACACTGCCGATCCGCGCGATACGACCGATATCGTTTCGCGCCAGGTCGATCAGCATCACATGTTCGGCCCGTTCCTTCGGGTCGGCCAGCAACTCCTGCGCCAGGCGCAGGTCGTCCTCCGGCGTCTGACCGCGCGGACGGGTGCCGGCCAACGGACGAATGGTGACCTTGGTGCCGGCCGGTGTCGCCTCTTGCCGAACCAGGATTTCCGGCGAGGCGCCGACCACCTGAAACTCACCGAAATCGTAGAAATACATGTACGGCGAGGGGTTCAGCGAGCGCAGCGCCCGGTACAAGGTAAGCGGCGGTTGCGTAAACGGCTTGCGAATCCGCTGACCGACCTGCACCTGCATCATGTCGCCGGCAGCGATGTACTCCTTGGCACGCAACACGGCAGCCAGAAACCCGGCCCGGGCAAAATCGCGCACCGGAAGTGTCGCTTCCCCCGGCGGGCTGGCCGGCGGTGCCAGCGGGCTGCGCAGGCGCGCATGCAGCGCCACTAAACGCTCCTGGCCCACGGCATACGCACCCGCGAGCGTCGGATCGACGTAAACGATCAGGTAGATCTTGCCGGCCAGGTTGTCCACCACGGCCAGTTCTTCCACCTCAAGCAACAGGATATCCGGCGTCCCGATCTGGTCCGGCTTATCGAACTGCCCCAGCTTGGGCTCGATGTAGCGCACCGCGTCGTAGCCAAAATAGCCAGCCAACCCGCCGCAGAAACGCGGCATGCCGGGCGGCACATAGACGTGCTGGCGCTGCTGATAGCGTTCCAGAAAATCCAGCGGATTGCCGCTGTCGCGCTCGATCACCGCGCCGTCCTGCACCAGCTCGGTACTGAGCCCATGGCTGCGCAACAGACGCCGTGCCGGCAGGCCGATGAACGAATAGCGCCCGAAGCGCTCGCCACCGACCACCGACTCCAGCAAAAAACTGTTCGGCGCGTTGGCGAGCTTCAGGTACAGCGACAGCGGCGTGTCGAGGTCGGCGTAGGTCTCCAGCGTCAACGGGATACGCGTGTACCCCTCGGCGGCGAGCTCTACGAAGCGGGCATGATCCATGGCGCAGGCGGGGCAGAGGCAAAAAGGCCCGGCAGTCTTCGCCGCTCAGGCGGCGGCGTCAAGCGCCGCGCGCATGGTGGCGATCGTGGCGGCGTAATCCGGAGAGTTGAAAACCGCGGAACCGGCGACGAAAGTATCAGCGCCGGCGCGCGCCACCTCGGCAATGTTATCCACCTTGATGCCACCATCCACCTGCAGGCGGATGGCGCGCCCGCTGGCGCCTATCCTGGATCGCACCTCACGCAGCTTGGCCAGGGTGCCCGGAATGAAGCTCTGCCCGCCAAAGCCGGGGTTCACCGACATCAACAGGATCAGGTCCAGCCGCTCCATGACGTGGTCCAGATGACACAGCGGCGTGGCGGGATTCAGCACCAGGCCGGCCTGGCAGCCGTGCTCCCGGATCAGGGCCAGGGTACGGTCGATGTGGGCCGAAGCCTCCGGATGAAAGCTGATCAGGTTGGCACCGGCACCCGCGAACGCCGGCACCAACGCATCCACCGGACTGATCATCAGATGCACATCCAGGAATGCCCTGGGCGCATGGCGGCGCAATGCTTCCACCACCAGCGGACCGATGGTCAGGTTCGGCACGTAGTGGTTGTCCATCACGTCGACGTGAACCCAGTCCGCGCCGGCCGCCAGCACGGCGTCGACCTCGGCGCCCAGGCGCGCGAAATCGGCCGACAGAATGGACGGGGAAATGATGTACGGCGTCATGTTCAGAACGGCAGCGCCAGGTCCGGGCGCACGCGCGCGAGCAGCGCCCGGAACGCGACCTGTATGCGCTCCAGCGCTGCCGCGTCGTCGGCCTCGAAGCGCATCACCAGCACCGGCGTGGTGTTGGAAGGCCGCACCAGGCCAAAGCCGTCCGGGTAGTCAGCGCGCACGCCGTCGAGCGTGCTCACCTCGGCACCCGGAAAATCCGCCGCGGCAACCAGCTGCTTCATCAGCGCGAAGTGCTCGCCTTCCTGCATGTGCAGGTGCAGCTCGGGCGTGCTGGCCGAGTCCGGGATGGCGGCGAAGATCTGCTGCGGCGTCTCGGGCTGGTGGCTCAGGTACTCCAGCAGCCGACAGGCCGCGTACACCCCGTCGTCGAACCCGTACCAGCGCTCCTTGAAGAAGATATGCCCACTCATCTCGCCGGCCAGCGCGGCGCCGGTCTCGGCCATTTTGGCCTTGATCAGCGAATGGCCGGTCTTCCACATCAAAGGCTTGCCGCCAGCGGCAGCGATCGCGCGCGGAAGGTGGCGCGTGCATTTGACGTCGAACAGGATGGTCGCGCCGGGCACGCGGGACAGCACATCCCGCGCGAACAGAATCATCAGCCGGTCGGCGAACATGATCTGCCCACTCGCCGTCACCACGCCCAGGCGGTCACCATCGCCGTCGAAGGCAACGCCAAGGTCCAGCTTGTCGGCGCGCACCCGCTCGATCAGGTCTTGCAGGTTCTCGGGCTTGGTCGGGTCCGGGTGATGGTTCGGAAAGTTGCCGTCCACCTCGGCGAACAGCGACACCACCTCGCAGCCGAGCGCCTCGATCAGTTCGGGTGCGCTCGCCCCGGCCACGCCGTTGCCGCAGTCCACACCCACGCGCAGCCGGCGACCCAGCTTGATGTCACCCAGGATGCGCTCGCGGTAGGGGGTCAGCGCATCGGCCTCACGCACATAGCCGAACCCCGATTCAAGATCGTCCGCCTCGATCAGCGCGCGGATGCCAAGGATGTCGTCGCCGGACAACGTCTTGCCGGCCACCATGATCTTGAGGCCGTTGTAATTGGGCGGGTTGTGGCTGCCGGTGACGGCCACGCCACAGCCGGTGTTCAACAGATGGGTCGCGAAGTACACCACCGGCGTGGGCACCATCCCGACGTCGATCACACCGCAACCGGTAGCCGCCAGACCGCGCGTCAGCGCATCGATCAGCGCCGGTCCGGACACACGCCCGTCGCGCCCTATCGCCACCTCCTTGCAACCGGCCCGGCGCACCAGGGTGCCAATGGCACGCCCAATCTGGTACACGCCGATCTCGGTCAGGCTCTCGCCAACCACGCCCCGGATGTCGTAGGCGCGAAAGATTTCGGCCGGTGGGAGACTGTGCTCGTTCATGATCTCGCTGCGTCTGTATAAACGAAAAAAGTCTTCAACCGCGACCGGTATGACCAAAGCCCCCAGCGCCGCGCGCCGTCGGGGTGAAAGCGTCGACCACCTTGAAATCTGCCTGCACCACCGGCACCAGCACCATCTGCGCGATGCGCTCGCCCGGCTCGATGGTGAAAACCTCCGCGCCGCGGTTCCAGCACGATACCTGCACCTCACCCTGGTAGTCGCTGTCGATCAGGCCGACCAGGTTACCGAGCACGATGCCATGTTTATGGCCCAGGCCCGACCGGGGCAGCAGCACCGCGGCGAGTGAAGCATCTGCAAGATGCAGGGCAAAACCGGTCGGGATCAGCACGCTGGCACCAGGTGCCAACGTCACCGGCGCATTGATGCAGGCGCGCAGATCAAGCCCGGCCGCGCCGTCCGTCGCGTACTGCGGCAACGGAAAGTCCGTGCCCAAGCGCGGGTTCAGGATTTTTATCTCAAGCTGAAGCACGCAGGCGCTCCGCGATTAGTTTGACCAGTTGCCGCGCCAGCGTGGGCTTGGACGCCCGCGGCAGCTCCTGCTGACCACCCGGCCACAGCACGCTAAGGGCGTTGTCCGCCACGTCAAAACCCTGACCGGCACCGACCAGATTGGCCGCGATCAAGTCCAGATTCTTGTCCTCAAGCTTACGCCGCGCGTACGTCAGGACGTCGTCAGTCTCGGCGGCAAAACCGACCGTGAACGGCCGTGGCGAGCGCGCCGCCACCTCGGCCAGAATGTCCGGATTGCGCACGAGCTCCAAGGTCAGGTGTTCCTGATCCTTCTTGATTTTGCGCGCGGAGGCCTGCGCCGGGCGGTAATCGGCCACCGCCGCCGCGCCGATGAAAATATCCATGCCGGCGATGCGCTCCAGCACCGCGTGGTGCATGTCGCTGGCCGAACGTACGCGCAGCAGTGTGACGCCCGGCGGCTCGGCCAGTGCTACCGGGCCGCTGATCAGCGTCACCACAGCGCCGGCATCACGCGCGGCGGCGGCCAGCGCATAACCCATGCGGCCCGAGCTGCGGTTACCGAGGTAACGCACCGGGTCCATGTCCTCCAAGGTCGGACCGGCGGTGATCAGGACCTGTTTATCCGTCAATGCGTTGGTACCAAACAGGCCGGCGCAGCACGCAACCAGTTCGGCCGGCTCAAGCAGCCGACCCTCACCCACCTCCCCGCAGGCCTGGCTACCACTGGCCGGGCCAAAAACCTGCACGCCGTCGGCGATCAACTGACGCAGATTGCGCTGCGTCGCGGCGCTGTCCCACATGCCGGCGTTCATCGCCGGGGCCACCGCAATCGCGCCGCGCGAGGCCAGACAGCAGGCGGCGAGTAGATCGTCGCTTCGGCCCTGTGCCAAACGCGCCATGAAGTCCGCCGTACAGGGAGCAATCAGAATCAGGTCGGCCCAGCGCGCCAGCTCGATATGCCCCATACCGGACTCGGCCTCGGCGCTGAGCAGCTGCGTGTGCACCGGCTGACCGCTGACCGCCTGCAGGGTCAGCGGCGTAATGAAGGCGCCGCCAGCAGCGGTCAGCACCACCTGGACTGTGGCACCCAGCTCGCGCAACCGGCGCACCAGTTCGGGCGCCTTGTAGGCGGCAATGCCGCCGGTGACGCCCAGAAGGATGTGTTTATTGCCAAGTGCGTTCATGATTGCTGCGCCGAGTTTATCAGTGCCATGCACGAGACAAGCCTTGCCGGCCATGCTGGCCTTGAACCTGCGGGAGAACAACCATGGCGATAGTCGACTGGCACCCAGACGAGCGCCCCCGCGAACGATTGCTGGCGCACGGCACAGCCGCGCTCAGCGACGCCGAACTGCTCGCTATCTGCCTGCGTACCGGCGTACGCGGCGAGTCGGCGGTCGATCTGGCGCGTAACCTGCTCATCGAACACGGCGGCCTGCGCGGGCTCCTCACGGGTGAACGGCACGCGCTGCTGGGCCGGCGCGGCCTTGGCGCCGCCAAATACGCACAGCTGCTGGCGGTGGCCGAACTTGGCCGGCGCTATGCACAGGAGGTGCTGCGCCGTGGCGAGGCACTGGCCTCGCCCCAGGCGGCGCGCGACTATCTGGCAGCCCAACTGCGCGACTACCCACAAGAAGTGTTCGGCTGTCTGTTCCTGGACAACCGGCACCGCGTGCTGGCCTTCGAGGAGCTGTTTCGCGGCACCGTCAACGGCGCCAGCGTCTACCCGCGCGAGGTGGTGCGTGCCGCCCTGCGCCACAACGCGGCAGCGCTGATCATGGCCCACAACCACCCGTCGGGCGTGGCCGAACCGAGCGATGCCGACCTGAGCCTGACCCGGCGCCTGAAAACGGCGCTGGAACTGGTCGACGTGCGGGTGCTGGACCACATTGTCATCGGCGACGGGGTCAGCGTCTCGCTGGCGGAACGGGGGCAACTGTAAGCGGTACCCCGCCGTGAACGCAGACGCCCCCAGCAATTACCAAATCCTTGCCCCGAGGCAGGTCAGGGACACTCGAGGCCGCTTCCTTGTACCCCAGCACGTTACTGATCAAAACGCTCCCAACCGCTGCCCTACATAGAGCCTTAATCGAACGAATCGATCTTTTCGCTCGGTTTGGGTAGATTCGCCTCATTGCCCTGTCGACGACCAGGTGAACCATGCAGACTATTACCGCCAACCAAGCCAAAACCCGTTTTGGTGAACTGCTCGACCGGGTGCAGCGCGCACCCGTGCAGGTGACGCGGCACAACCGCGTGGTCGGCGTGATGGTCAGCGCCGAGGATTACGAGGCGATGCGCCGGTTTTATGCCGACCGGTTGATCAAAACCATGGATGAAACCGCCGAGGCCGCCGACCGCGCCGGCCTGACGCCCGAAAAGCTTGCCAAGCTGTTGGCGGATGAAAGCTGACTAACCCGTGTCTGCCCAACCATCGGGCGTGGTGATTGACACCAATGTTTGGAACAGCGGGTTTTCTGACGCGCACGGGGCCGCCCGGCCAGTTGACACGCCATGTGGCGCGATCCGGTCAGCCGGTTTTTTCGGCGCAGACCTTCGAAGAACTCGAACAACGCCTGTGGCGGCCACGGTTTGACCGATACGTCTCGCTGGAACAGCGTAAAGAGCTACTGGCGGACATCGAATCCGTCGCGTCGTAGGTTGTGGTTTCGCCCGCGATCGCAGCGCGAAACTTCTGCCGTGACCCCACCGACGACAAATTCATCCACGCCACACTGGCGGCCGGGTCGACTTGGCTGGTGACTGGCGATAAGGACCTGCTGGTGTTGGCCGATAGCCTGTCGGCGCTCGGTGTGCGGATTCTCTCGCCTGCGGCAGCGCTAGGGATGCTCTGAACAAGTCCTTCGACAAGCTCAGGACGAACGGTAAGCCGCTGATTCCGTTCGTGGTGAGCTTGTCGAACCATGAACGGAATCGGATTATTCAGAACATCCCTAGCGCTCTGCGCGCATGCACCGCAGCGCTAACGGTGCTTCGGCACATGCCGCACTCATCCGGGCCGGCTTGGCTGGTGACCGGCGACAAGGACCTGCTGGTGCTGGCCGATGCACTGTCGGCGCTCGGAGTGCGGATTCTCGCGCCGACCGAGGCATTGGCTTTGCGCGAGTTTTCGCCGAACTGATAGCGCTGCCCCCGATCATCGCCCTCTGGCCCTGCCAGGATATTTTGTCTATACAATACAGCCATGCGAATCGAATTCGACCCGGTCAAGGACGAACGGAACATTCGCGAGCGCGGACTGTCGTTTGCGCGCGCCGCCGAATTCGATTTTGAAACAGCTTTTTATGCCGTCGATAACCGGCGCGATTACGGAGAAACCCGTGTCCGCGCCCTGGGCTATCTCGGTTATCGCTTACATGCGCTGGTGTACGTCGGGGTTCCGCAAGGAATCCGCGTCATCAGCCTCCGCAAGGCCAACCAGCGAGAGGTGGCACGCTATGAGTTCCAAGCCCAAGCTTGACCCGATGGACGACAACCCGGAATGGACCGAAGAGGACTTCAAACGGGCCGTGCCCTTCTCCGGCCTGCCGGAATCCTTGCGCAACACGCTTTCCAGCCGCGCGCGCGGACCGCAAAAAGCACCGGTCAAGGAGCGCATCTCCATTCGCCTGTCATCCGAAGTCGTCGCCAGTTTCCGTGCCACGGGCGCTGGCTGGCAGACCCGGCTGGACGCCGCGCTGAAGGATTGGCTGAAGACCCACAGGCCGCAGTGATCCATTGGGTTTTAGAATATTCGGCTCTAACCTTGCCGACGTTCAGGCTGCGGATTTTTTCCTGCAGGAACCACGGGAACTAGCCGTCCTACTTTTGTTGCAGGCTGAGAAAGAAAACGTCCCTCATGGACGAGGCTCCACAGTGAATTTCCTGAGGTAGCCAACCGGCTGCCAACCGCGTTTGGCGGCCCGCAGTCCAGGCAAGCCGACATCTTGCTAAAATTCTGGCGACCTGCCGGTGGCCCCCTGCGTCAGGATAGTTGTCGCATTGTCTGTTCCGATCATAACGGGAGGCGGAGAGTGGGAGAGCATGTCGCGTTATTCGAACGAACTGAAGGCATCGGTGTTGCGGCGGATGATACCGTCGGAGAATCGGACGGTATTGGATTTGTAATCAGGATGAGTTTTATATTTCTGATTCATTAACAGGTTTCAGGGTATATTTTTTCAGAAACGTTTGTGGCCTAAACCGAATCTTTGCAATTCGAAGGCTTTCCAAGCCCATATCTTGTTCAAAATTAAACATTTTCAATTTAAAATGAGAAAGAGTTTCCGCATTTTTTTCATTAAAAATGCGTACAGCCCACCATCTATTGATGTATCTGCGGCCATTAAATGACCAAGGGCATACTCTGAATTTATTATTTCATTAACAAACATCGCGACAAGTTTATTATCAATAAATACTCCGAGAACTACTAAATTTAACTCCTGACCCGCCTCTAATAATTTTGTCATTAGGTGCTCATTGTGCGGGTTACCAGTTATAGTATTTTTCTTTTTATTATGATTTAATTCCCCTAAAAATTTAAAAATACTCATAACAGTATTATCATCTTTCAATGAAAGTATTTTGTGCGTGGCGTGTGAAAAATTCCTTAAAAAGGCGCGTACATGATTTCTCTTTTTGGAAAATTTTGCGCCCTGTAGATTACTTAGTTCTTCAACATTATAGATATAATCGAAATTGTCCCTATCTTCTATTACGTTAATTTTATTTCTATCAATGTCTACTACTGAAACCTCAGGCACTAAGCGCAAGTTTGGCTTAAGATTTCTTGCAAATAAAAACGACATCAATTCCTTTGCTGTTTCAGTAACTTTCTTATTCCCAATAAATGAATAAAATTCTTCATTGGTAATATAGTCCGTAAAATTAACTACGATGTTTTCATTGAATTTCGATATTGCGATTTTATTGGTAAGGTTCCATGACCATAAGCTTGCGAAATTAAAATCGGAGTAAGGTTGAAACTGAGAGGTAATTTTTTCAATTTGTTTTTTATCACTCAGCTCTAACAACTTAAATACTGGGAATTCTGGAGCAATTATTTCCCCTATATGATGCTGGCTTACCCGTTCGCCGTTCATGGAACCAATTGCTCCAAAGCCCAGCGAAACGCCGTAATGCCAGTAAAAGCCACGAAGCTCCAGTACAGATTTGAAATCAGCACGCTGACCCAGAACAAACCCCATTCCCGTCGGGTCAGGCCATTGAAGTGGTAGCTGCCGGGGCGCAGGTAGGCCACGGTTATAAAGGGATCGAATTTTATGGATAGCGCCAACATGGCGAGCCAGTCGGAGCGGCGCAGAAAGTTGCCAACCAAGCTGAGGAAGCGCCCCTGGCTTTCGCTGTGCTTCAAGTCCTTGATAGCCTCTATGCCTAGCCAATCCTTTTTGGTCCAGTCGTAAAAGAGCAGTAACAGGTAGCACGCCAACGCCGACAGCAACATCATTGTGATGCCGCCATACAACAGGCCGAGATGCCATAGCACATAGGGATAGAGCAGATAATCGAAGGCCCAATTGATGGCCTTGCTACCCAGCAGACCTACCCCAAGCACGGCGACCCGTTCCCGCACACTGGCGGGACGGTGCGTGGCGGGGGCGTCATCCAGCGGCGCTGACATCGCTTAGCCGCAGCATCGGGCAGGGGTTTCTGAGCGGCTTGGCGTTGAGCAGCTCAGGGTTGTCGTGACCTTTCTCGCAGTCCAAATCGACGCGGCATTCGGTGACCCGGTAACCGGTAGGCGATTCAGTGAGTGTGCATGCCGGTACTTGGCACAGCGCCGTTCGAGGCCCACGACACGGACGTAGCCGCAGAGTTGTTGCGTAAAGGGAAGACCCGCGTCGCGATGGACGACGGTTAGTAAGGACTTGTCGTACGGGGGGGGGCGACGAGCGTCACGCCATTTCCCCCAAGGGCGGTCCTGGCCTCGGGCAAGTAGCAGCGCAGCGAGATGTAGTCGAAGCTACTTGCAGGCAAATGACTTATCGATAGCGCGGGCGTAGTCTGCCGCTCTGATGGTAGGCAACGGTGCGAAATTGCGAAATGCCCCTGCCACGGAAGCTACTTCAGTTTTTATTGATTGGTTTGTGCCAGTTTCAGCGAAAACGGCCGCGCGTGGCAACCAAATATTGGCCTCGCCGGCCGTCAGTCGGCCGTCACCGTGTACGGATGCTGGGTCTTGCCGTAGCGGCCGATGATGCCCGCCACGTACTGCCGTGTTTCGGCAAAGGGGGGCACGCCGCCGTGCTTGCTGACGTTACCCTCACCGGCGTTATAGCCGGCCAGGGCCAGGCGTACGTCGCCGCGAAACTGCCCCAGCAGCCAGCGCAGATAAGACATGCCGCCACGCAGGTTCTGCTCAGCATCCCACGGGTTTTGCACCCCAAAGCGATCAGCCGTGGCCGGGATCAACTGCATCAGGCCCTGGGCGTTCTTGGACGAGCGGGCATCGGTGCGATACGCCGACTCGGCCGCCACCACTTGCTTGACCAGCGCCGGATCCAGCGCGTACTGCGGGGCGAGGCGATCGATCATCAGCTCCACCGCCTGCCGCTGCGGGCCAATGTGCACGGATCGACTGGCGAGCGTCGGACGGATCAAAGTCGCCGGGTCGAACTTGCGCGGACCACGGCGAGCAGCGTAATTGGCGGCGATAAGACCCGGCGTGCTCAGCGCCCGGTCGCTGAACACGGTATGACCGCCCGGGGTGCGGTACATGAATATCTCGGCTGTTGCTGCCTGACAGAGCAACAGGCACAAGGTGGCAAATAACGCACAGCGCATGAACCGGTCACTGCTCCCTGATCGACGAAACCGCGTCAAGCATAGCCGCCCTACCGTCGATAAGGCGACAAAAGTACTATCGACACACACGGTTCACGAGTTAAGGCCACCTACATGGACCCATTGGACCCCGACAACCCGCAGGCTTTGCTGCATCCCGAGGGCGTGGCCGACTTCGCGACCCTGGCACAGCACTTGATCGAGTCGGCGCGCGAGCGCGTGCGCATCCTGCCGCAGCGCGTCGATCTGCGCTATCTGGTCAACCCGGCGGTGGTCACCGCGCTGCGCGAGCTTGCGCTGCAACGTCGACGCGCGCGGGTCGAGCTACTGCTGCTTCCGGGCCTGGCGCGCGACGGCGATGGGCTCGCCCTGTGGAACCTGGCGGCTCGCCTGCCGAGCTCCTTCACCGTGCATTGCCTGGCCGATGAACAAGCCAGCTTTTCCGAGGCGTTGCTGACCGCGGACACGCGCGGCTACCTGCATCGTGCGCAGCCGGACCGGCTGCGCGGCACCGCCTGCCTGGACGATGCGGCGGGGACGCGGGATATGAACCAGCGCTTCGAGGAACTGTGGCTGGCCAGCGCGCCGGACCCCGACGCGCGGCGGCTGGGCTTGTGATCGCCGGTCGGCGGGTCGCGAGCCTTATGCTCACCGCGCTGTGGCTGGTGGCAGCGCACGCCCAGGCCCGGCCGCAGCTGACCACCATCACCCTGACCCATCGGCCAGCCAGCGAGCTGGTGCCTGTCTTGCAACCGCTGCTGGGACAGCACGAGATGGTCACCGGCGACGCGTTTACGCTGATCCTTAACGTCGAGCCGGCGCGGCTTGAGTCGCTGCGGGCAACGGTCGAGCAGCTCGATCGCGCGCCACGGCGGCTGCGTATTACGGTGCGTCAGGAGCTTGCCGCCGAAGAGCGGATGCGCGGCGCTGGCGTCAGCGGCAGCATTGGCAACGACCAGGCGCGGGTGATTGTGAGCCCGCCCGACACCGGCCACGGCGCGCAGGCGCGTTACCGTGGCATCGGCGTTTACGGGACCGATCCGGGCGGTCGCCAACGCGAGGCCACCGAGCAGACCGTAGTAACTCTTGAAGGCCGCCCGGCGCACATCGCCATCGGCTTGGTGGCGCCATTCGCGAGCCTGTGTGAAGACCAGTTCGGCGCACGCCGCGAATGTACGCAGTACCGCGAGGTAAGCACCGGCTTCGAGGTACTGGCCCGCCTCAGCGGCCAGGGCGTGACGCTCGACGTCGCGCCCCGGGCCGAGCAGCTTTCTGAGCCTGGCATGGTGTCCTTCCAGGTGGCGCAAACGCAGCTGCATGGCGCGCTTGGCGAGTGGCTGGAAGTGGCCGGCGAGACCAGCGCGGGCGGCGGCCTGGAGCGCAACGTGATAGCGTCTACGGCCCGTTCCAGCCGCAGCGAGCGGCGCATCGCCATCAAAGTGGAGCTCGAGTGATCTACCGCTACCTGCGCTTCCCCGTCCTGCTGCTGGCGCTGCTGGCCGCCACTGCGCAGGCCGCCGACATCTATCGCTGGACCGACGCCCAGGGCAAGGTCCACTACAGCGACCGGGAACCGCCCAGCGGTGCTGAGAAGATCGACGAACCACCCCCACCCAGCGCGCTGTCACCGGAGGAAATCGACGCGCGCCTGGATGCCATACGCAAACAGCGCCGCGATGCCCTCGAGACCCGTGCCCAGGCCAAAGACGAGCAAGCCAGGTCCAAGGAGGAGCGAGACAGGCTTGCCGCCCAGTGCGCTGCGGCACGCGGGCAACTCCAGGCCACGCGGTCGGCACAGCGCATCCGGGATGCCGACGGCCACTGGTATACCGGCGAAGAACGGATCAACAAAATAAATGAGCTTGAGGCCACCATTCGCGAGTACTGCGGCAGCAGCAAAACGCGATGAGCTCGCCTTGGCGTCCGCTCGGCGATCTGGTCGTCGACCTTTTGCGCCTGCGTAAAGGACCGCAGGACGTACCCTACTCACCGACGCTGTTGCTGCTAACCCTGATCCCCTACGCGCTGCTGGGCAGCGCCCTGGCGGCGTTTATCCTGCCGCCGCTGCAAGCCCTTTTATACGGCCCCGCCGAGGCGGCGCTACTGGCGTTGCTGGTCTACGTCACGCTCAGGCTGTACCGGCATCCAACACGCTTTGTACAGACCCTGACCGCCCTGACGCTGGTCGGCAGCGTGTTCAACGCACTGTCCCTGCCGCTGCAGGCCGTGGCCCAGTCAAACAGCAGCGTCGGGTTGCTGATGCTGGTACTGGTGGTGTGGAGTTTCGCAGTGTCGGTGCAGATCCTTCGCCTGACGCTCGACATCCCGGTGCCCGGCAGCGTGCTGGTGAATCTGGCGTTCTTTTTCATTGCCTATTTCGTGCTCGGCTATTTGTTCGGCCTGTCCAGCTGATGCACCTGCACGTCCTTGGCATCTGTGGCACGTTCATGGCGGGGCTGGCGCAACTGGCCAAGGCTTTGGGGCACACCGTGAGCGGCTGCGATTCAGGCGTTTATCCGCCGATGAGCGAGCAGCTGCGAAGCGCCGGGATTACTCTGACCGAAGGCTACGACCCGGCACAACTGAGCCCCATCCCCGACCTGTGCGTCATCGGCAACGCGCTGTCGCGCGGCAACCCGCTGGTCGAGCACATCCTCGCCGAGGGCCTGCCCTATACCTCCGGACCGCAGTGGCTGGGCGAGCAGGTGCTGGCCGGGCGCCACGTCCTGGCGGTGGCGGGCACCCACGGCAAGACCACCACTGCCAGCCTGCTGGCGTGGATCCTAGAACACGCCGGGCTTGCGCCGGGCTTTCTGATCGGTGGCGTGCCACAGAACTTTGGCGTGTCGGCACGCCTGGGGCACGGCCCGTTCGTGGTGGAAGCAGACGAGTACGACACGGCATTTTTCGACAAGCGCGCCAAGTTCCTGCACTACCGGCCGCGAACCTGCGTGCTGAACAATCTAGAGTTCGATCACGCGGACATCTACCCTGACCTCGCCGCCATAGAGTGGCAGTTCCAGCAGTTGTTGCGCTGCGTACCGGGCAACGGCCGCTTGGTGGTAAACGCCAGCGACGCCGCGCTCGCACGCGTGATGGAACGCGGTTGCTGGACGCCGATCACGCGCTTTGGGCCCGATGCTGACTGGCAGGCACGGCCACTGAGCGCTGACGCCAGCCGCTTCGAACTGCACGTGGCGGGCACGCTGATCGGGGTGACGCAATGGCCGCTGGCCGGCGTACACAACCTGAGCAACGCCCTGGCCGCGATGGCAGCGGCCGCCGAGCTTGGTGTCGGTCCGGCACTGGCGCTACCGGCACTGGCCAGCTTCAGGAATGTGCGACGGCGGCTTGAGGTGGTGGCGCAGGTCGGCGATGTCACTCTCTATGACGACTTTGCCCACCACCCTACCGCCATCGCCGCCACGCTGGCCGCCCTGCGCGGGCGGGTGGGCGCGGCACGCATTGTGGCGGTGGTGGACCTGCGCTCGAACTCCATGCGCTCGGGCGCCCACCGCGGGGGGCTGGCCGGGTCGCTGGAGCTGGCTGATGTGGCCCTGCTGCACTGCGCTCAGGCACTGGACTGGGACGTGGAGGAGGTACTGCACGCCTTGCCGCCGAGCAGCGGCTTTTTCACATCGCCGGAAACACTGGTCGACGCGCTGCTGGCCAGCTGCCAACCGGGTGATCATATCCTCCTCATGAGCAATGGTGCCTTCGGCGGCGTGCATGCCACACTTGAAACAGGAGTAAGAAGCAAATTCGGCGGAGGATCTTGACGTGCCAGAACTGCAAACCTTCACGCTACCCGTGTTCCCCCTGGGCAGTGTGCTGTTCCCCGGTGGCGTGCTGCCGCTGCGCATATTTGAGCCGCGGTACCTGCACATGGTCAGCGACTGCATCAAGGAACAGCATGGCTTTGCCGTATGCCTGATCAGCGACGGGCGCGAAACCGGCCAGGCGGCGCGGTTTCACCCGGTCGGTACGCTCGCCCGCATCGAGGATTACGACCAGGACAAGAGCGGCATGCTGCATATCACCGTGCGTGGCGAGCAGCGGGTGCAGGTGCTGGCCAGCCGTGTCGGCACCGACCAGCTGGTCATGGGCCAGGCCCTGCACATCGAACCCGAAATCCCGACCGGCATCGCCGAGCGGCACTTTGCCCTGGTGGAACTGCTCAAACAGGCGATGGAGGAGTACGACCCCGAGTTCGGTCGTGCCGAGGAACTGACCGACGCCAGCTGGGTCAGCTTTCGGCTGGCCGAACTGCTGCCCCTGCCCCCCGCGCGGCGGCAGTGGCTGCTGGAACTGACCAACCCCCTGCTGCGCCTGGAAGCGCTGACCCAGTTCATCGACGAACTGCGCGCCGGCGAGGCCATGCGGCACTGAACCCGGGGCGATTTCCCGGAGCCTGAGGGCGCGGCTAGACCCCGCGCAGCAGTTCGTTGATACCCACCTTGGCCCGCGTTTGCGGGTCCACCTGTTTGACGATGACGGCGCAATAAAGGCTGTGGCTGCCGTCGGCGGCGGGCAGGTTGCCCGGCACCACCACCGCCCCGGCCGGCACCCGGCCGTAGCTGATCTGCCCGGTTTCGCGGTTGTATATCTTGGTGCTCTGGCCGATGAAAACGCCCATTGAAAGCACCGCGCCACGCTCGACGACCACCCCTTCGACCACCTCTGAGCGGGCACCGATGAAGCAGTCGTCCTCTATGATGGTCGGCGTCGCCTGCAACGGCTCCAGCACACCACCGATACCGACACCGCCCGACAGGTGAACGTTCTTGCCGATCTGCGCGCAGGACCCGACCGTGGCCCAGGTATCGACCATGGTGCCGCTGTCCACGTAGGCGCCGATGTTGACGTAGCTTGGCATCAACACAACACCGGCGCCGATGTAAGCGCCACGACGCACCGTCGCCGGCGGCACCACGCGCGCACCCTGGGCGGCGAACTCGGCCGACTCGTAGCCGGCGAACTTGGTCGGCACCTTGTCGAAAAAGCGCCCGAACCCGCCGTCCATGACGGCGTTGTCGGCAATACGAAACGACAGCAGTACCGCTTTTTTAAGCCATTCATTGACGTGCCAGCCGGTGGCAGTCGGTTCGGCCACGCGCGCCGTGCCGGCATCCAACAGCGCCAGTGCGCCCTCGACGGCCTCGCGCACCGCGGGACTGACATTGGCCGGGTTGATTTCGGCGCGTGCCTCGAAGGCGGTTTCGATAACGCGGATCAGGTCCTGCATGAGCTTTTTAATTTCCTTTCGTTTATGAATTGCATGGGCACGACTCAGGCACTCAAGGCCTGCGCCAAACGGTGCAGGGCCTCGGCACATTCGGGTTCCGTCGCCACCAACGCCACGCGCAGGTGGCCGGCACCCGGGTTGATGCCGTCCTGCTCACGGGCCAGATAGCTGCCCGGCAGCACCCGCAGGTGCCAGTCGACGAACAGGCGCCGGGTAAAAGCCAGATCATCGCCCCCCGGCACCGGCAGCCACAGACAAAAGCCGCCTTGCGGCGCGGGCATACCCAGTGTCTGCTGCGCCTGCGCCAGTTTTCGCCGATACCCGGCACGACTGTCGTTGACATGTGCTTCGTCCTGCCAGGCGGCGACGCTGGCCGCCTGCACCTGTTCCGGCACAGCGCAACCGTGATAGGTGCGATACAGCAGGAAACGCTCGATAAGACGTGCATCGCCAGCGACAAATCCCGAGCGCAGCCCGGGCACGCTGGAGCGCTTGGACAGGCTCTGGAATACCAGGCAGTGATCAAAATCATCCAGTCCCAGCGCCAGACAGGCGGCGAGCAGACCCGGCGGAGGCGCGGCATCGTCGGGATAGATTTCCGAGTAACACTCGTCCGAGGCGATGACGAAATCGTGCCGTAGCGCCAGTTCGATCAGAGTTTTCAATTGATCCAGGGTAAGCACCCGCCCGGTCGGGTTGTGCGGCGAACAAACGTAAAGCAACTGCACATCACGCCAGGCGGCGGCCGGCACGGCATCGAAATCCGGCTGGTAGCCGCGGGCCGCCAGGCACGGCACATACAAAGGCTGGGCGCCGGCCAGCAGCGCCGCGCCCTCGTAGATTTGATAGACAGGGTTTGGCATCGCCACGCGCGCGCCGGGTTGGCGGTCCACCAGGCATTGGGCGATGGCAAACAGGGCCTCGCGCGTGCCGCTGACTGGCAGAACCTGGCGGGCCGGATCGACAGCACCGGTGGGCAGGTCCTGACGGCGTTGCAGCCAGTCGGCGATGGCGTTACGCAGCAGGTCGGAACCGGGCGTTTTTGGGTAACGGCCGAGTCCGTCCAGCTGACCAACCAGCGCGTCCCGTATCAGGGCCGGCACCGGCTGGCGCGGCTCGCCGATGGAAAGATCGATCAGCGGCAGGCCAGCAGCGTGGTGCGCACCCGCCAGCAAGCCCCGCAAGCGCTCGAACGGATACGGCTGCAGCTGCGAGAAGCCGGGATTCATGCGCGGCACGTGCTCAGGCAGCCGGCTTCAGCTCGCCGTCCAGGCGCTGTACCAGCTGCCTCTCCAGGGCATCGAGTCGACCGGCGTCGGTGACTGCGTGACCGTTCGCATCGGTCACGAAAAAGGCATCCTCGGCGCGCTCGCCGTAGGTGTTGACGCGTGCGTTCTGTAACACCAGGCCGCATTCGGCCAGGGCTTGCGCCACTTTCGACAGCAGGCCCGGCCGATCCTTGGTGATGAGCTCCAGCACGGTGCGGTCGCGGCTCAGGTCGGTGGTGAACGACACTTCCGTGTCCACGCGGAAGGCCTTCTGCTGCCGGGTGGAGCGCCGCCCTCCCGAGCTCAGCGACAGCGTGTCCTGCAACAGGGTGTCGCGCAGCGCGGCGCGGATTTCGCGCCGCTGCGCCGGATCCGACACCCGCTCGCCGTACAGGTCGGTGACCAGGAACGCGTCCAGTGCGTCACCGTCGCGGCTGGTATAGATACGCGCATCGACGATATCCAGACCCAGCCGGTCCAGGGTGGAGGTGATGGCAGCGAACAGATATTTACGATCGCGCGTGTAGACCATCACGCCGGTGCTGCCCCGGTTCGGGAAGTCGCGCGTGGCCACTACCGTTGGGTGGTCACCGCGCGCGCGCAGGATATGCTTGGCGTGCCAGGCGATTTCCTCGGCTTCGAAACGCAGGAAGTAGTCGTCATCGAGGCGATTCCAGAACTGATCGCATTCGCGCGAATCCACCTGCTCGGCGGGGAGCAGAGCAGCCGCGCGGGCACGCACTTCCAGTGCCTGATCGTGGGCATCGATGGGACTGCCCAGACCCCGCCGCAGCGCGCGCCGGGTTGCCAGGTACAGCGTTCCCAGCAGCGAGCCTTTCCAGGAGTTCCACACCGTCGGTCCGGTGCCGCGCATATCGGCGACCGTCAGCAGGTACAGGTAGTCCAGATGTACCTGGTCGCCGACCGTTGCGGCAAACGCGCGAATAACCTCGGGGTCGCCGATGTCCTGTCGTTGCGACACCTTGGACATCAGCAAATGGCGGCGCACCAGCCAGGCCACCAGTCGACCGTCCAGATCGGACAAACGGTGCAGGCGACAAAACTCGGCGGCATCGTGCGTTCCAAGATCCGAATGATCGCCGCCGCGGCCCTTGGCGATGTCGTGAAACAGGGCTGCCAGGTACAACAGGGCCGGCTTGGGGATGCCTGGGTATACCTGGTAACCGAGCTCCAGGGCGCTGATTTTCTCGTCCGGAAATGCATAGCTGCGGGTGTTACGCAAGACGAAAAGGCTGTGCTCGTCGACCGTATAAACATGAAACAGGTCGTGCTGCATCTGCCCCACCACGCGCCCGAAAGCCGGGATGTAGCGCGCCAGCACCCCGTAGCGGTGCATGCGCTGCAATTCATGGCCAATGCCATGCGGCTGGCGAATGATTTCCATGAACAGGCTGGTGCAGCGCAAGTCAGCCCGAAAGCGGTCATCGATCAGATGCAGGTGTCGGCGGATCAGGCGCACCGTGTCGGCGCGCACGCCTCGAATACTTCGTCGGTGCTGTTGCAGCAGCAGAAATATTTCGAGGAGCGCAAACGGATAGCGCCGGAACACGCGCTCGTCGCGCGCCTCGATGAAGCCCTTGCGAATCTGGAACCGGCTGTTCAGGGGCGTGGCGCGGTCGCTGCGCCGCGCCAGCAGGATTTCCTCCTCGAAATGCTGCAGCAGCATCTCGTTCAGCCGTGACAGACCTTTGACGGTACGGTAATACCGCTTCATGAACTGCTCGACGGCCAGGCTCTGGTCCGAGTCCTGGTAACCGAAGCGGCGCGCCAGCTCGCGCTGCTGATCGAACAACAGATGGTCGTGCTTGCGCCCGGTCAGCAGATGCAGCCCGTTTCGCACCTCGGACAGGAACTCCTGACCTTCGCGCAGCAGTTCGTACTCGTCCTGCTCCAGAAACTGGTGGTCCACCAGCTCGTGCAGTGTACGGGCGCCAAAATGGCGTTTGGCCACCCAGCCGATGGTATGAATATCCCGCAGCCCGCCCGGGCTTTCCTTGACGTTCGGTTCCAGCTTGTAGGCCGTGGCGTCGTACTTGTCGTAACGCGCCCGCTGCTCGGCCAGTTTGGCTGCGAAAAATTTGCGCGTGGGCCACATCTGTCGCGGCCCGGTGCGCCGACACAGCTGCTCGAACAGAGCCTCGTCGCCCATCAGCAGCCGTGCCTCGATCAGATTGGTGGCGATGGTGACGTCGCGCCGTCCCTCGTCCAGGCATTGCCGGACACTGCGCACACTGGCGCCGATATCAAGACCGACGTCATACAGGAAAGTGACAAACCGGCTGATGGTATCGGTCGCGCGCGTGATGTCCCGGCCGCGCGCCGCCAGCACCAGGATGTCCACGTCCGAACAGGCATGTAATTCACCACGCCCGTAACCGCCCACCGCCACCAGCGCGAGGCGATCGCCCGCGGCAGTGCCCTCGACCTGATCGGCCCAGATACGACGCAGCAACAAATCGACGAACGCGGTGCGTGCGTGCACGATGTCCGCCCCCGCCGGCTTACGGTCGTACTCGGCTCGCAAGTGGTCCATGAACTGCTGGCGCAGCTGACGACAGGTCGCTGCGCTCACACCGAGCGCATCCAGCCGCTGCGCGACTGCTGGCGCATCGAACAAGGGCGCGCGCGGCGGAGCGTTCACGGCTGCTTCTCGTCCGCCCGCAGGGTCAGCACTTCAACGCCGGTATCGGTTACCACCAACATGTGTTCCCACTGCGCCGAAAGACTATGGTCCTTGGTCACCACCGTCCAGCCGTCGGCCAGCAGCTTCACGTGACGCTTGCCGGCGTTGAGCATCGGCTCGATGGTGAACACCATGCCAGGCTCCAACGTCAGGCCGGTACCGGGGATACCGTAATGCAGTACTTGTGGTTCTTCGTGGAACTCACGCCCGATTCCGTGGCCGCAGTACTCGCGCACGACCGAATAGTTGCGGGCCTCGGCATAGGTCTGGATGGCGTGGCCGATATCGCCCAACCGGACACCCGGACCGACCATGCGAATGCCGACCCACAGCGCCTCGTAACAGGTCTCGGACAGGCGGCGTGCCAGCACCGACGGCGTACCGACGCTGAACATGGCGCTGGTATCGCCGTGAAAGTCGTCCTTGATGACCGTGACGTCAATGTTAACGATGTCGCCCTTCCTGAGCGGCTTGTCGTTGGGAATGCCATGACAGACGACATGATTGACTGAGGTACAGATGGACTTGGGGAAGCCGTGATAGCCCAGCGGCGCCGAGCGACAGCCCAGCACCTGTGTGGTGTACCGCTCGCACAGGTCGTTCAACTCGTCGGTGGTCACACCGGGACGCACGTGCTCGCCAATCATTTCGAGCAGTTCGGCCGCCTGGCGGCCAGCACTGCGCATCACAGCAATCTCTTCGGGGCTTTTTATGGAAACGGTCATGTGCCTGCAACTTGCCGCCAGGGTGGGGAAGCGGCAGCGGGATAGGGATAAAAGCGGGGTAAAGGCGTGGAAATGTAGCAGCCGACGCCAAGGGCGGTAAATACGAGCGATTGTGACACCCGCCGAACGGTGCTATAAATCGCGCCCTTAACGCCGGGTCCCGGTCGATAATCTTTTGCCGCACGCCGGCAAAACACGCTGCGTTGGAGCATGTTGTCTTATGGGTGGAGTTTCCATGCGTGACCTTTTGGACGCGGGTGTCCATTTCGGTCATCAGACCCGCTACTGGTCGCCGGCCATGGCGCCGTATATATACGGAGTACGCCAGAACATCCATATCATCGACCTTGAGCATAGCTTGCCTATGTTGCAGGATGCGATGAACTTCCTCGGCAAAGTGGCGGCTCGTGGCGGCAACGTTTTGTTTGTAGGCACCAAGCGCCAGGCCCGCAAACTGGTCGAAACGCACGCAAGCTCCTGCAGCATGCCATTTGTCAGCTACCGCTGGCTGGGCGGCATGCTCACCAACTACCGCACCGTGCGCAAATCCGTGGATCGCCTGATCGATCTGGACACCCGCATCGAGCTGGGCAAAGTCGGTGACCTGAGCAAGCGCGACATCCTGAAACTGAATCAGGAGCGGGACAAGCTGGTGCGCAGCGTGGGCGGTATTCGCAACCTCAAGGGCATGCCGGACGCGCTGTTCGTTATCGATACCGGTTACGAGCACATCGCCGTCGAGGAAGCCAACCGGCTTGGCATTCCAGTGGTGGCGGTGGTGGACACCAATAACCGTCCGGAGCAGATTGATTACATTATTCCGGGCAATGACGACTCCATCCGCGCCATTGACCTGTACCTGGGCCAGGCGGCCGAAGCGATACTGAACGGTCGCGCGGCGCAGGCTGCCGGTGGCAGTGACGAGTTCGTCGAAGTGGCCGAAGCTGGCTGAGACGGCGCGGCGCTGCCGCAGGCCACGTCGATAATTTTCCAAAGAGGGGTCCAACCCCTCTTTTTTTGCTTGGGTGCGCGGCGAATAGGGCGGCGCGGCACCCCGACCGAGGATAAGCGTATGAGCGTATCAGCAGCACTGGTCAAGGAAATGCGCGAGCGCACCGGGCTCGGCATGATGGAATGTAAGCGGGCGCTGACCGAAACCAACGGCGACGTTGAGGCGGCCATCGACCTGATGCGCAAGGCCGGCGCCGCGCGTGCCGACAAGAAAGCCGGGCGCACTGCCGCTGACGGCGTGATTGTGCTGGCGGCGAGCGAGGACAGTCGCACGCTCGCGCTGACCGAAGTGAATTCGGAAACCGACTTTGTCGCCAAGGATGCTGGTTTCCTGGCGTTCGCCCGGGCCGTCGGCGCGCTGGTACTCGGCGAGGCGCCGTCCGATGTGGAACACCTGTCAACGCTGGCCATGGACGGCGGCACCGTGGAGGAAGCCCGGCAGCAGCTGGTGGCCAAGATCGGTGAGAACCTGCGCGTGCGCCGCTTCGTGCGTCGTGAAGCCGGCACCGGCGTCATCGGCAGCTACGTTCACGGAACCCGGATTGGTGTGCTGGTGCACCTCGAAGGCGGCGACCTGGAGTTGGCCCGCGACCTGGCCATGCACGTGGCAGCCAGCCGTCCCCTGTGCGTGTCGAGCGAGCAAATCCCGGCCGAGGTGCTGGCACGGGAGAAGGAAATTTACGACGCGCAGGCGGCTGAGTCCGGCAAGCCGGAAGACATTCGCGCCAAGATGGTCGAAGGGCGCATACGCAAGTATGCCGCGGAGATCACCCTGCTCGGACAACCGTTCGTGAAGGATCCGGATATCACCATTGAGCAATTGCTCAAACGCAGCGGCGCGCGCGTGCTGGGCTTTGACCGGCTGGAAGTCGGCGAGGGCATAGAAAAGCAGGCCGACGACTTCGTCGCCGAAGTGATGAAACAAGCCCGGAGCTGATCGACCATGGCTGCGGCAGCGCCCAAGATCCAGCGCATCCTGCTCAAGCTGAGCGGCGAGGCGCTGGCCGGAGGCAAGCCGCATGGCTTCGACAGGCCAGCCATGCAGGCCGTGGCGGAAGAACTCAGGCCGGTGCTCGCAGCGGGGGTGCAAGTCGGTTTGGTGGTCGGCGGCGGCAATCTGTTTCGCGGCCTGCCGGCGGCGGCCGACGGTGCCGATCGGGCCACTGCCGATTACATCGGCATGCTTGCCACGGTCATGAACGCACTCGCCCTGCATGAAGCACTCGAAACCGCCGGTCTGCCAGCGCGGGTCATGTCCGCGCTGGCGGTCACCGGCGTGGCAGAGCCGTTCATTCGCGCCAAGGCATTGGCCCATCTTGCCAAGGGCCGGGTGGTTCTGTTTGCCGGTGGCACTGGTAATCCATACTTCACAACCGATACTGCGGCTTGCGTGCGTGCGCTCGACATTGGCGCCCAGCTGCTGCTGAAATCGACCAAAGTAGACGGTGTCTACGATGCCGATCCGGTGTTGCATCCCACCGCATCGCGCTATGAGCAGCTGGATTACGATGAAGTCCTGCAGCGGCATCTGGGCGTGATGGACGCCACGGCCGTGGTGCTGGCTCGCGAGCATGGCTTGCCGGTGCGGGTATTCGACATGCATAGCCGTGGCGCGTTGGCGCGCATCGTTCGGGGTGAGGCGGTCGGAACATTGATGTCAGCGTCTGCCTCAGACCGGTCGGGGAGATAAACATGATCGATGACGTTCACAAAGATGCCGAGCAACGCATGGTCAAAACCCTCCATGCACTGCAGGAAGAACTGAAAAAACTCCGCGCTGGACGCGCCCATCCGGCGCTGCTGGACCAGATCCACGTCAGCTACTATGGCGCGGACACACCGCTACGGCAGTTAGCCAACGTGAATGCCGAGGACGCCCGTACCTTGCTGGTGGCGCCGTTCGACAAGAGTTCCGTGGCGGCGATCGACAAAGCCATTCGCGAATCAGACCTTGGCTTGAATCCTTCGACTTCGGGCATGGTGATTCGCGTACCGTTGCCAGCATTGACCGAGCAGCGGCGCAAGGAACTGATCCGGGTGGTGCGCTCCGAAGGCGAAGCGTGCCGGGTCGCCCTGCGCAACGTTCGGCGCAACGCCAACGCCTCGCTCAAGGAACTGGAGAAGGAAAAACTGATCTCGAGTGACGAGGCGACCCGCGGAGAAGCCGAAATACAGAAGCTCACTGACCGTTACGTGGCCGAGACCGACTCCCTGCTGGCGGCGAAAGAAGCCGACCTGCTGGACGTCTGATGCGCCCCCCGTGACCACGCCCCCGGCCACGCACGCACTGCAACACATCGCAATCGTCATGGATGGCAATGGCCGCTGGGCGCGCCTGCGGCGCTTGCCGCGGGTAGCAGGTCACCGTGCCGGTGCCCGTGTGGTGCGCGAGATCGTCGAGGCGGCCGCCATGCGCGGCGTGGCCAACCTCACGCTGTTTGCCTTCAGTAGCGAGAATTGGCGCCGGCCGGCGGACGAGGTGTCGTTGCTGATGGCGCTATTCGTGCGCGCGCTGCGCGACGAGGGAAACCGTCTGGTGGAAAACAACGTTCGCCTGACGGTCATTGGCGATCGCGCCGCCCTGCCGGTTCGCTTGCAAAAGACCATCGCGCGGGTGGAGGCGGACAGCGCCCACTGCAACGGCATGCGCCTTACGGTGGCGGCCAACTACGGTGGGCGATGGGACATTGTGCAGGCCGCCCGGCGCATCGTCGCCGCCACCGCCGCCGGTGAGTTCGACCCGGCAACACTCGACGAAGCCAGCTTCACGCCTTGGCTAGCCCTCGACCAGGCGCCGCCGGTAGACCTGCTGATCCGCACCGGGGGTGAGTTTCGTATCAGCAATTTTCTGCTTTGGCATCTGGCCTATGCGGAGCTTTATTTTACGGACACCCTGTGGCCGGACTTCGACCCCGCCGCGCTGGATCTGGCCTTGGATTGGTTTGCCAACCGTGAACGACGCTTCGGTCGCACCGATGAACAACTACGCATTGGCGGGACTGGTGCCTAGATCGCGCCTTCTCACCGCCGCCCTGTTGTTGTGTTTGGTTCTGCTGCTGCTATGGCAGGGCAGCACGGTCTTGATCCTGGCGGTGTTCGCGGCCATCGCGTTAGTCGCCGTGTGGGAATGGGCGGGCATGTGTCCGGGGCTGGAGGGCGCCTGGCGCTGGCCACTGCTGGCGACTCTCGCCGCGACCATGCTCGCTTTGTATTTCCTGCCGACTGTTGTGGGCGCGATGGTGCTGGCGGTCGCATTGCTGTGGTGGGCGCTTGCTCTGGGGCTGGTGCTGCGCTATCCGTCGCTGCCAGCCTGGCTCGGCGGACCTTTGGCACAGGCCCTGATCATCGGGATAGCGGTGGTTCCAGCCTGGCTGGCGCTCAGCCGCTTGGCGGCAGGGCACCGCGGACTGCTGCTGGTGTGTCTGTCCCTGGTGTGGGCAGCCGACAGCGCCGCTTACCTGGTCGGCCGCCGTCTTGGTTCGCGCAAGCTGTGTCCCCAGGTAAGCCCCGGCAAAACGGTTGAGGGGCTCGTCGGCGGCCTGGTAGCGGCAGCGTTCACTGGTCTGGCCGCCGGGCTGGCGTTCCGGCTCGACACAGCGGCCCTGATAGGCCTCATGGGTCTGACCACCCTTTGTGCCGCACTGTCGGTGGTCGGCGACCTTGCCGAGAGCCTGTTCAAGCGCCGCGCCGGCATCAAGGACAGCGGCGCTGTGCTGCCGGGGCACGGCGGGGTGCTCGACCGCATCGATGCCCTGCTCGCCGCCGCGCCGTTGTTTGCACTCGCTGCGCCCCTGCTGGTGGGGGACTGAACCGTATGCGTGGTATCGCCCTGCTCGGCGCCACCGGCTCCATTGGTGACAGCACGCTGGCTATCATGGCACTGCACCCGGACCGGTATCGCCTGCAAGTCGCCGCGGCGCGGCGCAACGTGGCACGCATGCTGGAAATCTGCCGCCAGTTCCGACCACCGCTGGCGGTTCTTACCGAGCCCGCGGCAGCCGCGCAACTGGCAGCAGCCCTTGGTCGCGATGGTCCGACCCGGGTGCTCGCCGGAAGCGAGGCACTGAAGCAGGTCGTGTGTGCCCCCGAGGTGGACCTGGTGGTTGCCGGCATCGTCGGCGCCGCGGGGCTCGAGTCCTCGCTTGCCGCTGCCGGCGCTGGCAAGACGCTTGCACTGGCCAACAAGGAAGCCCTGGTCATGGCCGGCGGCTTGTTCATGGAAGCCGTGCGCCAGGGCGGCGCCACGCTGATCCCCATCGACAGTGAAACGAACGCCATGTTTCAGTGTCTACCCGCCTATCGCTGCGGCGAGCCGGCAGCCGAGCGCGGTGTGCGGCGATTGTTGCTTACCGCGTCGGGGGGACCGTTCCTGCGGGTAAGTGCGGCGCAGATGGCGAATGCCACCCCCCGGCAAGCCTGCGCCCACCCGCGCTGGGTAATGGGGCGCAAGATCTCCGTCGATTCCGCGACGCTGATGAACAAGGGACTGGAAGTGATCGAAAGCGCCTGGTTATTCAACCTGCCGGCCACCGCCATTGAGGTGGTCGTCCACCCGCAAAGCGTGGTCCATTCGCTGGTGGAGTACAACGACGGATCGGTGCTGGCCCAGCTTGCGACGGCGGACATGCGGGTACCGATCGCCCATGCCCTGGCCTGGCCGCAGCGCCAGGCGTCTGGCGCCACAATGCTTGATCTTGTCAGTATCGGCCAGCTCGATTTCGAGGCGCCGGATCGGACACGCTTTCCATGCCTCGATCTTGCCTACCAGGCACTGGCCGGCGGCGGCACGGCGAGCACGGTTCTGAACGCCGCCAACGAAGTCGCGGTCGACGCCTTTCTGAACGGTCGACTGGCCTTTGGCCGCATCGCTGACATCGTCCGCGGCACGCTCGATACGCTACCCAGCGAGCCGGCAGACAGTCTGGACAGGGTGCTTGCCGCAGACGCCGCCGCCCGGCGCCTGGCCGGCGCGCGGGTCAACGCCTGATGCTGAACCTCCTGTGGTCAGTGGGCGCCTTTCTGGTCGCCATCGGGGTGCTGGTTAGCGTGCACGAGTACGGCCACTTCTGGGCCGCGCGGCGCGTCGGGGTCAGGGTGCTGCGATTTTCGGTCGGCTTTGGTCGACCCCTGTGGCGGCGGGTCGACCGCCATGGCACCGAATTCGTGATTGCCGCGGTGCCGCTTGGCGGTTACGTCAAGATGCTCGACGAAGCCGAGGGAACGGTTCCGCCCGAGCATTTAGAGCAGGCATTCAACCGTCAACCGCTGTGGGCACGCGTCTGTGTTGTGGCGGCCGGTCCTGTCGCCAATCTGCTGCTGGCCTGGCTGTTTTACTGGCTGATGTTCGTCATCGGCATCTATGGCCAGCGCCCGTTGGTCGGCGAGGTGCTGCCCGCTACGCCGGCAGCCGTGGCCGGCTTCGTCGCTGGCGATGAACTGCGCGCGATCGCGGGGCGGCCGGTACGCACCTGGGAAGAGGTGAGCCTGGCAATGATCCCGGCGGCACTGGCGGGCGACACGGTGGCGGTCGAGGTCACCCCTGCCGGAAGCGGCACAGGGCTGCGACGGCTTGATCTGTCGAGCCTGGACTACCACGCAGAGGATCCGGACGTGATGCGCCGGATCGGTCTTGCCTGGCGGACGCCGCGGGTCGAACCGCGCATTGGGGACGTAGTCAGCGGCGGCGCGGCCGCTCGGGCCGGACTACAGGTCGATGATGTGCTCCTCAGCGCCAATGGCCAAGCGCTTGTCGACTGGTCGGGTTGGGTTGATCTGGTCCGCGCCAGTCCGGGCAAGCCGCTGGATCTGCGCCTGCTGCGGGGCAGTACCCAGATTGACCTGATCGTGACCCCTGAGGCGATCGATTCCAACGGTGAGCGCATCGGCCGCGTCGGTTTGGCCGTGAAGGTGCCAACGCTGCAATTCGACGACTATTACGTCCGCTTACGTTACGGCCCCCTGGACAGCGCCGGTCAGGCGTTGTCCAGGCTGTACGACATGGCGGCCCTGACCGCAGATATGACAGGACGCATGCTGACCGGCGACGCCTCCAG
>NZ_JBFIII010000029.1 GCF_041601295.1 Immundisolibacter sp. | reverse complement strand
GTAGCACGGCGATTTGGAGTCCAATCCCACCTGACCAGGAGATTGGACGTGAAGAAGCGGTTTTCCGAAGAGCAGATCATTGGCTTCCTGCGTGAAGCCGACGCCGGCATGGCGGTCAAGGACCTGTGCCGCCGGCATGGCTTTAGCGAAGCCTCGTACTACCTGTGGCGCAGCAAGTTCGGCGGCATGAGTGTCTCGGACGCCAAGCGGCTCAAGGAGCTGGAGGCGGAAAACACCCGGCTGAAGAAGCTGCTGGCCGAGCAGATGTTCGAGAACGACGTCATCAAGGAGGTCCTTCGAAAAAAGCCATAACCGCACCGGTGCGCAGGGCGCGGGTGCGGGAGATGATCGATCACGGTCTCAGCGAGCGGCGGGCCCTGGGCGTCGTCCGGATGAGCGCCAGCGCCTTTCGCTACGAACCCCGGCCGGACCGGAACGTCGAGTTGCGCGAGCAGATCCATGCGCTGGCCATCCGGCACAAGCGCTACGGCGTCGGGATGATCCACCTCAAGCTTCGGCAGGCAGGCTGGCCAGTGAACTACAAGCGTGTCGAACGGCTGTATCAGGCCGCCAAGCTACAAGTGCGGCGTCGCAAGCGCAAAAAGGTTCCGGTCGGTGATCGGCAGCCGCTGCTCCGACCGACGGCGGCCAACCAGGTGTGGTCGATGGATTTTGTCTTCGACCGCACGGCCGAGGGGCGGTCCCTGAAATGCCTGACGATCGTCGATGACGCGACCCATGAATCCGTAGCCATCGAGGTCGGGCGGGCCATCTCCGGCGTCGGCGTTGCCCGGGTGCTCGATCGCCTCGCACTTCAGCGAGGACTGCCCCAGATCCTCCGCTCGGACAACGGCAAGGAGTTCTGCGGCAAGGCCATGGTGAAGTGGGGCCACGAGCGCGGCGTGGCGCTGCGGCTGATCGAGCCGGGCAAGCCGAACCAGAACGCCTACATCGAGAGTTTCAACGGCCGGCTGCGCGATGAATGCCTCAACGAGCACTGGTTCCAGAACGTCCTGCACGCCGGCACCGTGATCGAGACCTGGCGCAGGGAATACAACGAGGAAAGACCCAAGAACGCACTGGGCGGGCTGACGCCCGCCGCCTACGCCAAACAGATGGCCGAGATCGGCTACCCTAACCCCGGACTCTAAACGGCCCCGCTACTGAAAGCGGGGGGACGTCGCCATGGTACTCGCAAACGGCGATCTGGATGTAGATCTCGATCGGGTTGCGAGTAAGGATGAAACGGGAGCGATCGTCAGATCGTTGCATATTTTTAGAGAAAATATTCTCGAGTCCAACCGATTAAAGGCGCAGAGGGAAGAGCTGGAAAGAAGTATTGAGCGGGAGAAGTTATCGACCATGGCAGATCTTGCCAAAAGGTTCGATGACCAGATCGGCGGAGCGATCGGTAGTCTGGCGGTTTCGGCTGAGGGGCTTCTAGGGGCGGCGCGAAACATGGAGAATACGGCCCAGGATACCGAGAACGCGAGTCGGGTGGTCAGCTCGGCGAGCGAGGAGACCAGGGCAAATCTAAGTGTGGTCTCGGTCGCGACGGGGCAGTTGAAAAGCACGGCTCTGGAAATAGCGCGTCAAGTGACCGATGTCGCCCTGCGAGCGAGCAAGGCGGCCAGCGGAGCCGATTTAACGAGCAACAAGGTCAGTCAGCTCAACACTTTGGTCGAGAATATTGGTGAGGTGGTATTTTCGATCAAGAGGATCGCTGACCAGACGCATCTGCTGGCGTTGAACGCGACGATTGAAGCGGCTAGGGCCGGAGCTGCCGGAAAGAGTTTTTCTGTGGTTGCGGATGCAGTTAAGGCGTTGGCTCAGGAGACTGCTGAGAAGACCCAGGAGATAGAAGGTCGTATTAATGACGTGCAGGTGGCGGCGAAAGAGTCGGGCGTGGCGATGAAGGAAATTATCAAGAATGTCGCAGAGATCGACGAGTTATCTTCCAGCGCCGCAGCGGCGGTGGAAGAGCAGACAGCGACGATTCAGGAGATAACCCGAAATGTCACGGGAGTTGCTGAAGCGACAGCGCGAGTCTCCCAGAATATCGAGCACCTTAAGAATGCGGCGAATTATACGGGAGAGGCTTCTAAAGTGCTAAGCACCTCAGCCAATGATATTGCTGGCCTTTCGGGCAATCTGGGCAGTTCGGTCAGGGAGTTTCTTGACGGTATCGCCAAGAGATAATCTGGCGGGCGCGCGGGGGCGACTAACGGCGGGGTGTCGGGAATCCGTGGGTGAATTCTCCAATTGTCCGGAGTTCGACTGGGATACAAGCGAATGGTGTTAGCTGCGGGCTTCCGCGCCGCTGATCTCAGAGTACGGGTTTTCGCCTTTTTGTCTCTCCAAGAGCACCCGTAGCGGTGTCTTATGCGGTCGATTGGATGGTAATCATGCGATGATTGGCGCTTAAAGACTGTCGCAAGCAAAGCGGGGCAAAGCGCGCGTGAATGTAGTGATGATTGGGACGGGCTACGTCGGTTTGGTTTCGGGGGCCTGCTTCGCTGATTTTGGGGCGGCCGTGACCTGCGTCGACATCGACCCTGGAAAGATACAGCGGCTAGGTCGGGGCGAGATCCCCATCTTCGAGCCCGGGCTTGAAGACCTGGTGGTGAGGAACGCCGCAGCCGGGCGTTTGACATTTACCACTGACCTGGCCGCAGCGGTACAAGCGGCGGACCTGGTGTTCATTGCGGTTGGCACGCCAAGCCGCCACGGGGACGGGCATGCGGACTTGAGCTACGTCTATGCCGCGGCGCGCCAGGTGGGGGAACACCTGCGCGGTTACACCGTTATTGTTGATAAATCGACGGTACCGGTCGGTACGGCGCGGCAGGTTGGGCGTATTGTGCGTGAAGTGAACCCGGACGCCGAGTTCGATGTGGCGTCCAACCCGGAATTCCTGCGTGAGGGGGCCGCGATCGCGGACTTCATGCGCCCCGATCGCGTCGTGCTGGGGGTGCAGAGCGCGCGCGCCGAGGCGCTGCTGCGGAGTTTGTATAGACCTCTGAACCTTATCGAAACGCCGATCCTGGTCACCGGCCTTGAAACGGCCGAGTTGATCAAGTACGCCGCCAACGCGTTTTTGGCCACCAAGATCAGCTTTATTAACGAGATGGCGCAGCTATGCGAGCAGGTCGGGGCTGATGTTCACGACGTGGCGCGTGGCATGGGCCTGGACGGGCGCATAGGCCGCAAGTTCTTGCATCCGGGGCCGGGCTATGGTGGTTCGTGTTTTCCCAAGGACACGCTGGCGCTCATCCGTATGGCGCAGGAAGCTGGTGTTCCGTCGCGTATTGTCGAAGCGGTGGTCGAGGTAAACGCGGCGCAGAAGGCACGCATGGTGCTCAAGGTCCGCCAGGCGCTGGGCGCCACCGAGGCCGGCAAGACCATTGCCGTGCTCGGCCTTACCTTCAAGCCCGACACCGACGATATGCGTGAGGCCCCGGCGCTGGCGATTTTGCCGCCGCTACTGGACCGGGGTGCGCGGATACGCGCGCATGACCCCAAAGGCATGCACGAGGCGCGCAGCCTGCTGCCGGCGACCGTGGAGTATTGCGACGATCCTTACGCGGCGCTGGAAGGGGCCGACGCGATGGTGCTGCTCACCGAGTGGAACGAGTACCGGGGTCTGGACCTGCGGCAAATCCGTTCGCGCATGGCGGGCAATGTGGTGGTGGACCTGCGTAATGTCTACGACCCGGCGGCCATGCGCGCCGCCGGCTTTGACTACCATTGCCTGGGACGGACCGAGAGCTTGCGCAACACCTAGGGCGCCGCTGGTTTATTCAGCGGCTCCCGCAGCGCAGGGACGCGCTGCCAAAATCTGTGGCTGTAAGCCACTGATTTTGTGAGTCATCGGAAAACCACGCTTTTCCGATGGCGGGCGCTGACAAATCCAGGACGGATTTATTCAGCGCTTCCCTAGGGCGCCGCTGGTTTATTCATTGGCGCCCGCACGGCACGGACGCACCGCCAAAATCGATGGCTGTAAGCCTTTGGTTTTGTAAGCCATCGGAAAACCACACTTTTCTGCTGCGGGCGATCTGCGTTGTTTGTGCTCGGAAGCGACAGGCGCTCAATCGAGAAAAAGGTCCGCCAGCAAGGGTTGCGATGGGTCGATGGCATAAACGTCGAAGTCGGTTACGCCGGCCAGTGCCAGCACTGCCTCGTCGATAAAGAAATTTCCGGTGTACTCGTGGCTGGGACGGGTCAGGATCCAGTGCGCGGCGTCGCTGACGATGTCCGGGCGCCGACAGGTGTTGAGGTCAACTCCAGGCAACATTTCAGTTGCAGCAGTGGCAATGACCGTGCGTGGCCACAGGGCGTTGACCGCTACGCGGCGCTCCCGGAATTCCTCCGCCAAGCCGAGCACGCACAGGCTCATGCCGTACTTGCTGATGGTGTAGGCGGTGTGGGGTGCCAGCCAACGTGGGTCGAGGTTAAGCGGTGGCGACAGGACCAGGATGTGCGGGTTCTCGGCCCGTAGCAGGTGAGGCAGGCAGGCGCGCGTGGTGGTCCAGGTACCGCGCAGGTTGACGTCGAGCATCAAGTCAAAACGTTTGGTCGGGGTATGCAGCGTGTCGGTCAGGCTGATGGCGGAGGCGTTGTTTACCAGGATGTCGATGCCACCGAAGCGCTCGACCGCCCGCGTCACGGCGGCTTCGACCGCATCTTCATCACGCACGTCCACGGCTAGCGCCAACGCGCTGCCGCCGGCGTCTTCGATCTCTTGCGCTGCGCTGTGGATGGTCCCGGCCAGCTTTGGGTGCGGCTGCACGGTCTTGGCGGCGATCACCACGTTGGCGCCGTCCTGTGCGGCGCGCAGCGCGATGGCCTTGCCGATGCCGCGGCTGGCGCCGGTGATGAACACGGTTTTTCCGAACAAACTGTCCATTGGCTACCTCCTCAGGTCGTCGCGCTGCCGGGTGTTCGCTTGCCTGACCACTGTGGGCCCAGGGCGGCCAGCAGACTGCCGCCGACCACCAGTACCGCGCCGGCCATCTGGGGGCCACGCATGGGCTCGTGCAATATCCAGGTCGACAGCAATACTGCGTACAGCGGGGTCATGTTCATGAAGGCCATGGCCTCGGCCGGACCCATGGCCTTGACGCCGTAGTTCCAGGCCAGCAGCGCACCAACGCCGACAAATACTGCCATATAGGCCAAGCCCGCCCACACGGCCGGCGTGAGCACCGGCGCCGCCGTTTGTGCTTCCCACAGTCCCCACGGCGTCACCATGAGCAGGGCCATGCTTGATGTGATAGTGGTCACCGACAGCACCGAGCGTTCGCGCATCACGATCCGCCCGGCAACCGAATACCCCGCCCACATGAACACCCCGACCAGCATTGCCAGATCACCGACATTGAAGCGCACCGCCAGCAGCCGCTCCACGCTGCCACCGGACAGGATGACGGCGATGCCCAGCAGTGAGGTCAGCCCTCCGAACCACTGCACCCGATGCACGGTCGTGCCGAGCACGGCCCAGGCCATGACGATTGCTACCAATGGGCCGGCCGAGTTCATGAGCGCGGCGTTGATGGCGTCGGTATGGCGCAGGCCCAGGTAGAGCAGGCCCTGGTAGCCGGCAACTCCGGTAAAAGCCATGAAAAGCAGCAGCCAGAAGTCCTGTCTTAGCGGTGGTTCCTTGCGCGTGCGCAGGAACCGCAACAGCATCAGCAGTAGCACCAGCGACATCGCGCCGCGCAGGGTGACGATCAATCCCGGCCCTATGTGCCCGCGCAGTGCCCGCCCCACGGTCATATTGCCGGCCCAGAACACGCATGCAAGGTTGATCCACAGGTGCGGGAGAAAACGCGCCAGGCCGGTCACTCGCACGGGCCGGAGGGCGTTATGTGGACCATAGATCTTCCGCCCACCGCGGGGCGGCGATACGTTTGCGAAGAATGCGTTCGAAGTGCGCTGGGTCCTTGATGTGGGTGATCTCGCCGTCGCGCGGGAAATGGAAGTCGTACAAACGCGACAGCCAGAACCGCAGCGCTGCGGCGCGCAGCATCAGCGGGAGCGCGTCCGCTTCGCTGGCTACTGGCGGGCGGCCATGGGCGTATGCGTTCAGAAAGGCGCGCCCGCGCGTGTCGTCGAAATCGCCGTCGGCGCCGACGCACCAGTCGTTCAGGCAGATCGCCACGTCGTACAGCAGGATGTCGTTGCAGGCGGCGTAAAAGTCGATCACGCCAGTCAGGCGCTCGCCCTCGAACAAGGCGTTGTCTCGGAAAAGATCAGCATGGATGACGCCCCGCGGCAGGCGCCCATTATCAAAGGCAGCGTGAGCGGCGATTTCGGAATCGATCAGCGCCATGCTGTCCGCATCGAGCGTGCCGCGCAGCGCGTCGGCGGTGACTTGCCACCAGGCAGGCCCGCGCTCGTTGGTGCGACGCCGGTGCACATGGCGGCTGGTGCGGTGGATGCGCCCCAGCGCCTCGCCGACGGCGGCGCACTGCGCGACACTGGGTGTGCTGATGGCGTGACCGGGCAGGCGTTCCACCAGGGCGGCCGGGCGTTGCGCCAACCGCCGTAGATGGCTGCCGTCGTCGGCCATGATGGGCCGCGGACAGGGCAGCCCGTGGTTGGCCAGCGTGACCATGAGTTCCAGAAAGTAATCGAGCTCGACCTGGGTGTGGCGCTCGAACAGCGTCAATACGAACTGTCCGCCACTGGTGGTCACGAAGTAATTGGTGTTTTCGATCCCGTCGGCGATCCCTTTCAGTTCGAGCAGCTCGCCGACCGCGTAGTCACGCAGAAACGTGGCCACCTCGGCGGGCTCGACGGGGGTGTAAACCGACACCTGAACCTCGGCTCACCAGCGCAGCAATACCCAGCGTGGCACCGGCGGTGGATTCTTTATATCGTTAATCTGCTGACTAAACTCGCCAGCCCCGGTGGGATCGACCAGATAGTAGGCAGGGCCGATCGCCGGCTTCACCTTGACCATATAGACGCGGCCACCGATCGCGTATTCCTCCACCGTGTCGGGGCCGCGACGCTTGATGGTCACCTCCGGCGACGGGACATCCCCTTCCTGCGGCGCAACTTGCAACTCGGGTGGCACTTCGCTGGCGGGCGGTGGCGCCTCGCGCCTGGGCGGCTCCACCTGCATATCGGGTGGTACTTCGCTGCCTGGCGGCGGTCCGTTTTCGGCGGCCATTGCTGCTACGGGAAGCAGCAGCAAGCTGAACAGCAGCATGCAGCGCATCGATAAAACTCCTGGAAGCAAGCAGCAAAAAACGCGGCCACAGCATAGCATCGCCGGGGCGGCTGACTACCAGCGGCTGAGCTACACTGCCCCGACTGCCGCTCGCACCCCAATTTCTGTTGCCATGCCCGAAACGCCGCTCGTCGTCCTGGTGGACGGTTCGTCCTACCTGTTTCGCGCCTTCCATGCCATGCCACCGCTGACCAACGCCAAGGGCCAGCCGACCGGGGTGACCTACGGCGTGGTCAACATGCTGCGGCGGCTGGAGCGCGACTACCCGGACGCCCATATCGCCGTGGTGTTTGACGCCAAGGGGCCCACGTTCCGTCACGACGCGTTTGTCGACTACAAGGCCAACCGCCCGCCGATGCCGGACGATCTGGCGATCCAGATTGCGCCGACCCTGGAGCTGGTGCGCGCGCTGGGCCTGCCACTGCTGGTGATCGACGGTGTCGAGGCAGACGATGTCATCGGCACTCTGGCCCGGCGTGCCGCCGGCCGTGGTGAGCAGGTGCTGATCTCGACTGCCGACAAGGACCTGGCGCAGCTGGTCGATGGGCACGTGCGCCTGGTCAACACCATGACCAATACCGTGCTGGATGTGGCTGGTGTGAAGGAAAAATTCGGCGTGCCGCCGGAACTGATCGCCGACTTCCTGGCGCTGACCGGCGACACGGTCGACAACATTCCCGGGGTGCCCAAGGTCGGTCCCAAGACCGCCGCCAAGTGGCTCAACGAGTACGGCTCGCTGAACGGCGTGATTGCCCATGCCGATGACGTCGGCGGCAAAGTTGGTGAGAACCTGCGTGCCACACTGGACCAGTTGCCGCTGTTTCTGGATCTGGCCACGGTGCGCTGCGAGGTGCCGCTCGACATTGATCCGGACAATCTGAACCGCGTTTCGCCGGACCTGGACACCCTGCGTCGGTTGTTTACCGAACTGGAATTCAAGTCCTGGCTGAAGGAGCTGGACGGTGGGTCGCTGGGCGGCAAGCCGCTGCCTGGCACGCATGCGCCGTCGCAGGCGGCGCCTGAGGTGGCAGTCATTGATCGCGACGCTTACGAGACCGTGATCGACGAGGCATCCCTGGCCCGCTGGTGCGAGCGCCTGGCCGCGATGGACGCGTTCAGCTTCGATCTTGAAACCGACCGCCTGGACGCCATCAGTGCCCGGATTGTCGGCCTTTCGTTTGCCATCGAACCGGGCGTGGCCGCGTACGTGCCGGTCGGTCATGACTACCCCGGCGCGCCGGATCAGTTGTCCCCGGACGCCGTGCTCGCGCGCCTCAAGCCGCTGCTGGAGGCGGACAGCCCCCGCAAGATCGGCCAGGGTTTCAAGTTCGACTGCACGGTGCTGGCGCGTTACGGCATCAGCCTGGCCGGGCCGGCTTTCGACACCATGCTCGAATCCTACGTGCTGGACAGCACCGCCACGCGCCACGACATGGATTCGCTGGCCGCCAAGTACCTGGGCCACACCACCATTACCTTCAAGGACGTGGCCGGCAGCGGCAAGAACCAGATCACCTTCAATCAGGTGGACCTTGAAACCGCCACCCGCTACGCCGCCGAGGATGCCGACGTCACGCTGCGCCTGCACCGGCACTTCTGGCCGCAAATCGAGGCCGAGCCCGACCTGCGGCGTGTGTTCGAGCAGATCGAGATGCCCTTGCTGCCGGTGCTCTCGCGCGTCGAGCGCCACGGCGTGCTGATCGATACCGCCCTGCTGCGCGCACAAAGCGGCGAGCTGGCCGCGGCCATGCTGCGCCTGGAAGCCGAGGCCCACGAGCTGGCCGGACACACCTTCAACCTGGGCTCGCCGTTGCAGATCCAGCAGGTGTTGTACGAGGAACAGAAACTGCCGGTGCTGGGCCGCACCCCGACCAAGCAGCCGTCAACGGCCGAGGATGTGCTCCAGGAGCTCGCCCTGCACTACCCGCTGCCACGCGTCATCCTGGAGCACCGCGGCCTGTCCAAGCTGCGCTCCACCTACACCGACAAGCTGCCGCAGCAGGTCAACCCGCAGACCGGTCGCGTGCATACGTCTTACCACCAGGCGGTGGCCTCCACCGGCCGGCTGTCGTCGTCGGATCCGAATCTGCAGAACATCCCCATTCGCAGCGCCGAGGGTCGGCGCATCCGCCAGGCCTTTATCGCGTCGCCCGGTTGCGTGCTGCTGGCGGCCGACTACTCGCAGATCGAGCTGCGCATCATGGCCCACCTGTCGGGCGACGAGGGTCTGCTGCGGGCATTCGCGGAGGGTGCCGACGTGCACCGGGCCACCGCGGCGGAAATTTTCGGCACCGACCTGGCTGGCGTGACCGGTGACCAGCGTCGGGCCGCAAAAACCATCAACTTCGGCCTGATCTACGGCATGTCGCCGTTCGGTCTGGCGCAGCAGCTGGGTATCGACCGCGGTGCGGCGCAGCTGTATGTGGACCAGTACTTCGCCCGTTATCCCGGCGTGCGCGCCTATATGGACGCCACGCGCGTGGCGGCGCGCGAACGCGGCTACGTCGAGACCGTCTACGGACGCCGGTTGCACCTGCCGGAGATTCGCTCGACCAACGGTCAGCGTCGCCAGTATGCCGAGCGCACCGCCATCAACGCGCCCATGCAGGGCACCGCCGCCGACCTGATCAAGCTGGCCATGATCCGCATCGACCGCTGGCTGCGTGACAATGGCGAGCCGGCGCGCATGATCATGCAGGTGCATGACGAACTGGTGTTCGAGCTGCCGGCCGAGCGCGCCGAGACTGTGCGTGCGCGCGTCACGGCGCTGATGACGGCCGACAATCCGCTCAGCGTGCCGCTGGAAGTCGAAACCGGCCTGGGTCTGAACTGGGACCAGGCACACTGAAGCGCGCGCAGGCGCCGCCCGGAATCTGAACGTTCTTGCATCCTGAAGGAGGAAACACACCATGATCCCGTTCGAAAAACTCACCGCCCCGACCCGTCTTTACATCAATGGCGAATATCAGGATGCCGAGGGCGGCGCCCGTTTCGACAACATCAACCCGGCCACCGGCGAATCCCTGGGGCAGGTCGCCAAGGGCACGGCGGCCGACATTGATCGCGCCGTCAAAGCGGCCCGCGCGGCCTTCGAGAGCAGCACCTGGGCGAACCTGGCAGCGGCGGACCGCGAGCGCCTGTTGCACCGGCTGGCGGACCTGATCGAGCACAACACTGACACCCTGGCGGCGCTGGAGACCTACGACACCGGCAAGCCCTTCGGCGACGCGCGCAAGATCGATTTGCCGCTGTCGGTGCAGACGCTGCGCTACTACGCCGGCTGGCCGACCAAGCTGCGTGGCGAGACGGTGCCGGTGCGCGGGCCGTTTCTGACCTACACCATCCGCGAGCCGATCGGCGTCATCGGCCAGATCGTGCCGTGGAACTTCCCGCTGTTCATGGCGGTGATGAAGCTGGCCCCGGCACTGGCGGCCGGCAACACGGTAGTGCTCAAGCCCGCCGAGCAAACGCCGCTGACGGCGCTGTACCTGGGGCAGTTCCTGGCCGAGGCCGGCTTTCCGCCGGGGGTGGTCAATATCGTGTCGGGTATCGGCACCGAGGCCGGTGAGGTTTTGATCAACCACCCCGGCGTCGACAAGATCGCGTTTACCGGCAGCACTGGCACCGGTCAGCACATCATGCGCCAGGCCGCCGGCACGCTTAAGCGCATCAGCCTGGAGCTGGGCGGCAAGTCGCCGCACATCATCTTTGCCGATGCCGATCTGAAGGCGGCCATGCGCGCCGTCGGCGCGGCAATCTTCTATAACCAGGGCGAGGTGTGCATTGCCGGTTCGCGCTTGTTCGTCGAAAAACCCCTGTACGAGCAGGCACTGGAGGCGGCGACCCAGGCCGCTGCGCGCATGAAAGTGGGCGACCCGTTTGCCGAGGACACCCGCGTTGGCGCGCTGGTGTCCGAGCAGCACTGGAAGCGCGTGGACGAGTACGTGAAGCTTGGCGTGTCCGAAGGCGCGCGCGTGGTGACCGGCGGCGCCCCGGCCGACATCGGGGGGCGTGGTTTTTTCTATCAGCCAACGGTGCTGGCCGATGTCACCAACAACATGCGCGTCGCGCAGGAAGAAATCTTCGGCCCGGTACTGGCGGTCATTCCGTTCGAGGACGAGGCCGATCTCCTGGCCCAGGCCAACGACAGCCAGTACGGCCTGGCGGCCGGCCTGTGGACACAGAACATCGGCAAGGCGCACCGTGTCGCGCGCGCCCTGAAGGCCGGCACCGTGTACATCAACGCCTATGGCGTGCTCGATGCCGCGGCACCGTTTGGCGGTTACAAGATGTCCGGCCTGGGCCGTGAGAACGGCGAGGAGGGCATCGCCATGTACACCGAGATCAAGACCGTGTGGACCTCGCTCAAATAAACCGCGTCGGCAGGAGATCGCAATGGAGCTTAGCCTCAAGGACAAGATCGCCGTGGTTACCGGCGGCCGGCAGGGCATTGGCCACTGCATTACCGAGACCTTTCTTGCCGCCGGTGCCAGCGTGGTCACCTGCGCCCGCGACGAGGCCGGCCTGAAGGTCGAGGTCGAAAAATGGCGCGCGCGCTATGGCGAGCGCATCGTCGGCATCCGCGCCGACGTTGGCCAGCCGCAGGATGTCGAGCGCCTGCTGGCGGAAGTCAGCCAACGTTTTGGCGGCATCGATGTGTTGGTTAACAACGCCGCCACCACGGAATCCGGCACCCTGGCGAGCCTCAGCGACGCCCAGTGGCACAAGGAATTCGACGTCAAGCTGATGGCCATGATCCGCAGCGCACGTGCCGCGGTGCCGCTCATGCTCAAGCGCGGTGGTGGCAGCATCATCAACATCAACGCCATCTTCGCCCGCCAGCCGGACGTGAGTTTCTACGCCTCCAGCGTGGTGCGCGCCGGTTGCCTGGCGTTTACCAAGTTGCTGGCCAAGGAGTACTCCGGCAAGGGCATCCGCGCCAACGCCATCGGTCTGGGCCTGGTCGAGACCCCGGCCTGGCGTACCTGGCACGACCCCAGAAAGGGCAGCTACGAGGCATTTTTGAAGTCTACCGCCGAGCACTACCACGTGCCCATCGGCCGCATTGCGCAGCCGCAGGAAGTCGGCAACGTGGCTCTGTTTCTGGCCTCGGACGCCGCCAGTTACGTCACCGGTACCCAGCTGGATGTGGACGGCGGCATGGCGGCGTACTTGTAGGCACCCGGTAGACCCTACCAACTCAAACGCGTTCTCCTGACTTACCCAGGGAATGGCAGTCTGCCGAGGCGTGTGCCGACGGGCTGGTGACTGTCGGTTTCCGCCCATGCTTTGATGCCAGGTAGCTGTTCGGTTGGCCGATACACGCCACCGTGGCATTAAAGCCCAGACACAAAAAAAGAGGGCGCCTGTCAGGCGCCCTCTTTTTGCATGAAACTCGAAATCGTCTTCAGCGTCAGGCGACTGGCTGTTGTCCCCGACGGCGCAACATGCCACCCAGCATCAGCAGGCCACCGGCCATCAGGGCCAGGCTTCCGGGATTGGCAACGCCCGGCGGCGGCGGCGGCGGAACGGCGCTTACGCGAGCCAGGAACAACTGCTCGTAGCCGTTGTTCAGATTCTTGCCATGGCCGGACAGCGCGCCAGTGCAGATTTCAGCGTCCTTGTTGGTGCCGAACAGGATCGGATCACACCCGAAACGGAAGTCCACACTCATGACGAAGTCGAACATCTCAGCCGAGATCAACTGCGCAAGGAGCAGGTTCAACTCGGGAAAAATGATGGCGTAGGCCGCGTGATCCGCACCCAGGTTGTGGTCGATAGGCGCGGAAGCGCCCGGGCTTCCGCAGGGCACGGGCACCGGTACGGGTCCGCCAGCCACGCATATAGCCCCGCCGGACAGCACATAGTCGGTATTGTCATTGGTGTTACCGTCGGGACCGCTGCCGTCGGACGTGTAACCGCCTACATTACCCAGGAAGGTGCCGCCGCCGCCCTGGGAGACAAGGTTGTAGGGCTTATTGTTGTTGGTGAAATCGAAGATGGCGTCCTCTACCAACCCGGTCAACGGGTTGGTCCATGAGATCAAGTTGCCGAGCGAATCCCTCAAGGTGATTTGCGCCCAGGCCGCCAGGGACTCCGACGCCGTGCCATCGCTCTTGGTTTGGTTGTTATTGAAGAAAAATACTGGCGAATCACCCTGTAGAAAGGTGTTGAGCGCGCCGATCGTCGTATCCCAGCTGTTCGACCGGTCGCCGGTGAAGGCGGACACCTGGCCGGGATCCGCACTTGGGTACTCAACTGCCCCCCCGACAGGGAAGTCCAGTCCGCCGGTCTGGAAGAAGTTGGAGCCTCTGACACCTGTTGGCGTGGAGTAGGCATTGTCCATGCCGGCAAAATTGGTGTTGACCGGCGCACCGCTGGAACCGGTGGCCAACACCACCAGGTCCTTGATCAGACCCGGCGTGGAGCCAACGTTGAAGTCGCAGCCGTTATACGCCTGACCCACCTGAATACAGGCGATGGGCAGCGAATAGGACTGCGCGTCCCCATACTGCACGTAGCCGATGCCCGTGAAATCGTATGCTGCAAACGCGCCGGGCGTGGCGCCGACCAGCAGCGGCAGCAACAGGTGAACATACTTTTTCATTATCAAGGCGCTCCGGAATCCTGCAGATATGAGACTGGGAGCTGTCTAAAAGCACGTTTTGGGCCAGATGCAGGTAAAGCATTCAGGCCATTGATTATTAGAGTTGATGACTCTCTATATGAGCCGGCGAACTGAGCGAAATGTAAATTCTACTGACAAACTTAAGGCGCAGGTTCTCAACCGGTGGCCGCCGATAGCCTTTTTGATATTTATATCTTAATGAATAATAAGGAAAATAATTTCATAGACCACAACAATAAAAACTGTAAAAAATCCTGATATGTGACCGAAACTTCAGTCAAGGGCCGCCATTTCACCGCCTGCCAGCGGCCGAGGTGTGGCGCGGATTTCGGGTCTGGCGCCGGGCGATGCCGGCTGGGGTCAGGGCGTGTCCAGGTCTTTGCCGCCAGCGGCCCGCTCCGCTCGCCACATCCCCCACACCAGCAACACCGCCCCGATACAGATTGCGCTGTCGGCGATGTTGAAGGCCGGCCAGTGCCAGGCGCGGTAGTAGACGTCGAGAAAATCGACTACGTGCCCCAGGCGCAGGCGGTCCACGAGATTGCCGACCGCGCCCCCCAGCACCAACGCCAGGCCAAAACCATTTACGCGATCGCTGAGGGGGGTACGCCGCAACAGCACGATGATGACCACGGCGGCGACGATCGATATGCCGCTGAACAACCAGCGCTGCCAGCCACCGGCCTCGGCCAGAAAGCTGAACGAGGCGCCGCGGTTGAAGGCCAGGGTGAGATTGAAGCCGGGCAGCACCGGTAGCGACTGGTAGGGTTCCATCAGGCGCAGTACCGCCAACTTGCTGAACTGGTCGGCCAGCAACACGAATGCGGCGAGCGCAAGCCGAACGCCCATCAGGCGAACCGGCGCCGCTCGCCGGCTCCGGCGACGTTCTCGACGCAGCGCCCGCACAGCTCGGGGTGCTCGGTGTTGCTGCCCACGTCTTCGCGGTGGTGCCAGCAGCGCACGCATTTGGGGTGGGCACTGGCCTGCACGGTCAGCCACAGGCGCGCGCTGCCGGAAACCTCCGGTTCGTTATCTGAATTCAATGCGGCCGGGTATGCCGAAGCTTGATGCAAGCGCACGTACGAACAGATCAGCACGAAGCGTAGTTCGTCACCGAGTTTTTCGAGCAGCGCCGGGTCGAGCCCCTCGAGGTAAAGGTCAACCTCCGCGTCCAGCGCGGAACCGATGGCGCCTGCCACGCGCAAGCGCTCGAGCCTGCGATTCACCACGTCACGAATGTCGCGCAGGTGATCCCACTCGGCGGGCGAGAGCACTTCGGTGGCCACATCTGGCAGGGTCGGCAGGTCATACCACTCGGCCAGCAGCACGCTGTCTTGGCGCGCGCCAGGCAGGTGCTGCCAGAGTTCCTCGGCGGTAAAGCTCAGGATCGGTGCCAGCCAGCGCACCAGCAGTTCCAGTACGTGGTACATGGCCGTCTGCGCCGAGCGGCGGGCCGCGCTGTCGGCCTGGCAGGTGTACTGGCGATCCTTGATTACGTCCAGGTAAAACGCCCCAAGATCCACCGCGCAGAAGTGATGCACCTTCTGGCTGACCTCGTGGAACTGGAAGGCTGCGTAGTCGTCCCGGACTTCGGCGTCGAGCGCCGCCGCCCGGCGCAGCAGCCAGCGGTCGAGCGCCAGCATGTCCTGCGGCGGCACGCTGTGTCTGGGCGGGTCGAAATCGACCAGATTGGCCAGCAGGAAGCGCGCCGTGTTCCTCAGGCGCCGGTAGGCGTCGGCGCTGCGGCTCAGAATCTCGTCCGAGATGGTCATCTCGGCGCTGTAGTCGGTGGACGCCACCCACAGCCGCAGCACGTCGGCGCCCAGCTGGTTGATGACCTTTTGCGGCGCCACCACGTTGCCGGCGGACTTGGACATCTTCTTGCCGGCGGCATCCACCGTGAAGCCGTGCGTCAGCACACCGCGATACGGCGCGTGGCCATGCAGGGCGACCGATGTCAGCAGGGACGAGTGGAACCAGCCGCGGTGCTGGTCGGAGCCTTCCAGGTACAGGTCGGCGGGGAAGGCCAGCTCCGGGCGGCGTTCGAGCACGCTGGCGTGGGTAACGCCGGAGTCGAACCACACGTCCAGGATGTCCTGCACCTTGTCGTAGTCGGCGGCGTCGGCGCCCAACAGTTCGGCCGGGTCCAGATCGAACCAGGCCTCGATGCCGTGCTGCTCGACACGCTGCGCAACCGTTTCGATAAGCTGCGCCGTGCGCGGGTGCAGCTCGCCGGTCACACAGTGCACGAACAGGGCGATCGGCACACCCCACACGCGCTGGCGCGAGATGCACCAGTCGGGGCGGTTTTCGATCATGCCGTGGATGCGCGCCTCGCCCCAGGCCGGCGTCCAGTCGGTGTCTCCGATGGCGGCCAGCGCCTTGCCGCGCAGATCCCTGTGCGCCATGGCGATGAACCATTGCGGCGTGGTGCGGGTGATGGTGGGCGTCTTGTGGCGCCAGCAGTGCGGGTAGCTGTGCTGGATGGGCCGGTCGGCCAGCAGCGCGCCGCGTTCGCGCAGCAGCTCGACGATGACCTTGTTGGCGGCGAACACCTGCAGGCCTTCCACGAAGGGCGTGCCAGGCAAAAAACAGCCATTGGCGCCGACCGGGTTGTAGACCTTGAGGTGGTAGGTCTTGCCAATCGCGAAGTCGTCCGCGCCATGACCCGGTGCGGTGTGCACGGCGCCGGTGCCGGCCTCGGTGGTGACGTGGTCGCCCAGGATCACCGGCACGTCCAGATCCAGAAACGGATGGCGCAGGCGCAGGCCCTCCAGCGCTGCGCCGCGGCAGCGGCCAAGCTCGCGCCGGCCGTCCAGGCCGTAGCGGGCGCAGGCGCTGGCGGCCAGGTCGGCGGCCAGGATCAGCCGTTGCGCTCCGGCTTCGACCAGCACGTAGTCCAGATCGGCATTCAGGGCCACGGCCTGGTTGGCCGGCAGGGTCCACGGCGTGGTGGTCCAGATCGGCAGGCTGATGGGTTGATCGCCGTTCGTCACGCCGAACGCCGCCAGCACGCCGGTGCGGTCGTTCACTGCAAAGCACACGTCCACGGCCGGCGAGGTCTTGTCCTGGTAGTCGACCTCGGCCTCGGCCAGCGCCGAGCGGCAGTCCAGGCACCAGTGCACCGGCCGCTCGCCCTTGGACACGTAGCCGCCGGCCACGATGCGGCCGAGTGTCCGCAGGATGTCGGCCTCGGTCTGCGGCGCCATGGTCAGATAGGGCTGTTTCCAGTCGCCGATCACGCCCAGGCGCTGGAAGTCGACACTTTGCCCGGCCACCTGCTGGGCGGCGTAGGCGCGGCAGGCGGCGCGAAAGTCGCTCGCGCTGACCTTGTCGCCCGGTTTGCCGAGTTTCTTTTCGACCACGTGCTCGATCGGCAGGCCGTGGCAGTCCCAGCCGGGTACGTAGGGCGCATCGCAGCCGTCCAGCGTGCGCGCCTTGACGATGATGTCCTTCAGGATCTTGTTGACGGCGTGGCCGATGTGGATGTCGCCGTTGGCGTAGGGTGGGCCGTCGTGCAGCACGTAGCGCGGCCGGCCGGCGCGCTCGGCGCGCAGGCGGGCGTACAGGTCCAGCTCCTGCCAGCGGGCCAGCGTCGCCGGTTCGCGCTGGGGCAGGTTGCCGCGCATCGGAAACTCGGTGTGCGGCAGGTTAAGGGTGGCTTTGTAGTCAGTCATAGAGGTTTTGTTCGGAGTTCTGTGGCACAGGGATCTGCCGCCATCCTCGACCCCTGCAAGGGGGCGAAGATGAAGGAAATCGAAAATCGCATGTTTCGGTTTCCGTGGTCTGAGAAGTCCAGGATGGACCTATTCAGACCTTACATCGTCAAACACGGCGCGGGCGGCGCGCGTGTCGAGCTGAATTTGCTCGCGCAGCGCGTCCAGGCTATCGAAGCGGCGCTCGTCGCGTAACTGGCGTACGAACTCGACCTGTACCTGCTGGCCGTACACCTGCTGCGCAAAGTCGAGTACATGCACTTCGAGCAGCGGGTACTGGCCGCCGACGGTCGGTCGCCAGCCAAGATTGGCCACTGCTGGCCGTGCCGGGGCGTCAAGGCCGGTGACTCGGACCGCAAACACACCGCGCAGGCACGCGGCCTTGCGATGCAGTGGCAGGTTCAGGGTGGGGAAGCCGAGCGTGCGCCCGCGCGCATCGCCATGACTGACCCGGCCATGGATGACGTAGGGGTGGCCAAGCAGGCGTGCGGCGCCGGCAAGATCGCCGGCCAGCAGGCACTGGCGCACCGCGGTGCTGCTGACCCGCTGTGCGCCGAGCAGCAGCGGTGGCAAGCTCTCCACGGCAAAACCACTGGCGGCGCCAATACTGCGCAGGTAATCGATATCGCCGCTGCGTCCGCGCCCAAAACGAAAATCCGGCCCCACCACCAGATGGCGAACGCCAAGTCCCTGCAGCAGCAGGCGCTCTACAAAGTCCTGCCGCTCCATGCCAGCCAGATCGGCGTCAAACCGCAGGCACAACACGCCGTCGATACCCAGGTCCGCCAGCGCGGACAGCTTCTCGCGCAATCGGCTCAGCCGTGGCTCGGCGGCGTCGGGCCGGAAAAACTCGGCCGGCTGGGGCTCGAACAGCACCACCCGCGCTGGCAAACCAGCATCGGCGGCGCGTTGCCGCAGCCGCTCGACGATGGCCTGATGACCCCGGTGCACGCCATCGAAATTGCCAATGCTCGCCACGCATCCATGGTGCCGGGGCCGCAGGTTGTACAGGCCACGGATCAGTTCCACGCCATGACCTCGGCGGTGCGCACGGATCCCGGCATCGGCTTCAGCGTAGCGGCGCTCAATAGCGCGCCCAGTCGGGGTCCAGGCTTTCCAGTACCTCGATCAGGGGCTTGCGGCCCGAGAAGCCCTCGTCGTAGCCGTGGTAATGGCCCAGGGTCAGTTCCGGATACTTCCAGCACAGATATCCGTCGCCGGTATCGAAATCAACCAGCCACAGGCCCTTCACGACCAGGCCGAGGCGGCGGATCTTGTTCAGCCAGGCGTTGACGGCGGCCTGATAGCGTTGCTCGGCGTTGGCCAGTTCCTGACTGCCGCGCGGCAGTACCTTGAGTTGGCGCTGCACCGGCACCAGGGACTCGGCCGCCCGTTGCGTGATGCTCCTTACCAATGGGAAGAGCGCCTGCGCCTCGGTGAGGCTGAAGACGCGGGGATCCTGGGGCGATCCGATGCGGGGGAATTCGATGTCCACGCGGGGCGTTACCGTACTTGACTCAATCAGGGGTGGCGCAGTGCCGCCAACGGCAGGCGCAGCAGCAGTAGCGTGGCAGCGTAGCAGGCACCGCCGCCGGCTACCCACAACGCCATGTGGGCCAGACGCTCGGCGCCGCTGCGCAGGAGCCAGTCGTCAAGCGACCCGGTGCCCAGCCACAGCACGCATCCCATCACCGCTGTGGCGGTAACTACCCGAGCCGCGAACCGGGGCCAGCCGGACTGCGGTCGGTACACGCCGCTGCGACGCAGACCGCGCAGCAATAATAGCGCGTTGAGGTAAGCCGCCAAGCTGGTGGCCGCGGCCAGGCCCGCGTGCTCAAACGGCCAGATCAGCGTCAGCGCGAGGACCATATTGGTCAGCATGGCGATTATGCCGATACGTACCGGTGTGCGCGTGTCCTGGCGGGCGTAGTAGCCGGGCACCAGTACCTTGATGGCCATGAACGCCAGCAAGCCCGGGGCAAACGCCCACAGGGCCCGTCGCGCCATCACGACCGAGTGGGCATCAAATGCCCCATAGTTGAACAGCGTGCTCAGCAGGGGTCCGGCCAGGACCAGCAGCGCCAGCGCCGCTGGAGCACCGACCAGCACGACCCAGCGCAAGCCCCAGTCCAGGGTGCGCGAGAACGCCTGGTCGTCACCGCCGGCGTGTTGCTGCGACAGCCGCGGCAGGATGACGGTCGCAAACGCGATCGCCAGCACGCCCAGCGGAAACTCCACCAGGCGATCGGCGTAGTACAGCCAGGACACACTGCCGGTAACCAGGAACGACGCCAGAATGGTGTCGAACATGAGGTTGATCTGTGCTACCGAAGAGCCAAAGATGCCGGGAACCATCAAGCTCATGATCCTTCGCACGCCGGGATGACCGAACCCCAGCCGCGGGCGCGCCAGGCAACCGATGCTTGCGAGCGACGGCAGTTGCCACAGCAGTTGCAGCAGACCGCCACACACCACGCCTAAGGCGAGCGCGAGCACGGGCACATTCAGTTGCGGCGCCAGCCACAGAGCCGCCGCGATCATGGCAAGGTTAAGGAACAGCGGCGTCAACGCGGGTGTGAAATAGCGCCCAAAGGTATTGAGCACACCGCCGACCGCCGCGGCGAGCGAAACCAACGGCAGATACCAGAAGGTGATGCGCAGCAGCGTGCCGGTCAGCTCGCCGCGGGCCGGGTCATTGCCAAAGCCGGGGGCCAGCAGCCATACCAGCAGCGGTGCCGCCAGTACCGCCAGCACCGCTACCGCGAGTAGCACCGCCGCGAGCGTGCCCAGCACATGCGCCACGAGGTCGCGAACCTCGGCCTGGGTGCGCACGGTGCGGTACTCGGCAAGTACCGGCACAAAAGCCTGCGTGAAAGCGCCCTCGGCGAACAGCCGGCGCAGGAAGTTGGGGATGCGAAAAGCGACGAAGAATGCGTCCGCCGCCGGTCCAGCGCCAAACGTGGTGGCGATGACCATGTCGCGGACATAACCGAGCACACGGGAGCTGGTGGTGGCGGCGCCTACCGCGGCGGCCGAGCGCAGCACTGCTCAGAGCCCCGTCATAGTGGCTTTGTGATTGACAATAGCGCCGCCGCTGCGCATAGTTCGCGGCCTTTTTATTCTTTTCGACGAAGGGATTTTGCCTTGGCCAATAGCCCACAAGCCATCAAGCGTGCGCGCCAGAACGATGATCACCGTTTGCGCAATGCCAGCCGCCGTTCGGCGCTTCGCACCGCCGTCAAGCGGGTGCTGGCGGCGATCCGGGCCGGTGACGCCGGCACAGCGACCACCCAATATCGTGTGGCAGTGCCATTGCTGGACCGCACTGCGGCCCGTGGCCTGATCCACAAGAACAAGGCCGCCCGCCACAAGAGCCGGCTGAATAAACGCATCGTGGCCCTGGGCCAAGAGGCGCCGGCGGTAGACGCTGCCGTGGCAGCCAAGGCGCCACGCGCCAGCCGGGCGCGCAGCAAGCCGGCGCCTGCGGCCTGAGGGGCCAGGCGCCGTACCGAGCGGGCTGCCGGCACTCATACAAGCACCAGATTGTCGCGATGGATTAGCTCCGGCTCATCCACGTAACCCAATACCTCGACGAAACGGCTGCTTGGCAGGCCCTTGATCTGGCGCGCTTCCTGCGCGCTGTAGTTGCTCAGCCCGCGCGCAATCTCACGGCCGTCGCTGCTGACACAGGCGACCAGGTCGCCGCGCCGGAAATTTCCCTCGACCTGCACCACTCCCACCGCCAGCAGGCTACGCCCGGCCTGGCGCAGCACCTGCTCGGCGCCGGCGTCCACCTGTAGCCGGCCGAGTACCTTCAGGTTGCCGGCCAGCCAAAGCTTGCGCGCCAGCAGGGGCTCGCTGTCCGGCAGCAACAGGGTGCCGATGTCCTCGCCGGCGGCCAGTCGCGTCAGCACATGCTCGATGGTGCCGCCGACGATCCAGGTGGCGGCGCCCGAGCGTGCCGCCAGGCGCGCGGCACCAAGCTTGGTCTGCATGCCGCCGCGGCCCAGCACGCCCCCGCCAGGGCCCGCCATGGCGTCCAGAGCCGGGTCAGTGGCGTAGGTCTCCGACACGCGCTGTGCGGTCGGGTGCAGGCCCGGATCGGCGTCGTACATGGCATCGCGGTCGGTCAGCAGCACCAGCAACTTGGCCTCGACCAGGTTGGCGACCAATCCGCCGAGAGTGTCGTTGTCGCCCACGCGCAGCTCCTCGAAGGCCACCGTATCGTTCTCGTTGATGATGGGTACCACGCCCATGTCGAGCAGCGTGCGCAGCGTGCTGCGGGCGTTCAGGTAGCGTCGGCGATCGGCCAGGTCCTCGTGGGTCAGCAGCACCTGTGCGGTGTGCACGCCGTGGCCCTGAAAACAACTTTCCCAGGCCTGCACCAGGCCGGCTTGGCCAACCGCGGCCGCCGCCTGGAGTTCGTTGATGGCCTCGGGTCGACGGGTCCAGCCTAGGCGGCGCATGCCTTCGGCCACTGCTCCCGATGACACCAGCACCAGTTGCAGGCCCTGCGCGCGCAGGCGGATCAGCTGCGATACCCAGTCGCGGATGGCCGCCACATCAAGGCCGGCGCCGCCAGCGGTGAGCAGCGCGCTGCCGATCTTGACCACCCAGCGCCCAGCGCCGGCGTATGCCGCGCGACTCATGCCGAGGCGGTGGCAGGTAGCTGTTCGAGGTGGCGCATCACTGCCTCGCACAGCGCCTGGCAGCCGCCGCCGGTGGCCGCGGACACGATAAACAACGACCCATGCCAGCCCAGCTCCCGGGCAACCTCAGCGCCCAGGCTGGCGGCTTCCTCGGGCAGCAGCAGATCGGCCTTGTTCAGCACCAGCCAGCGCGGCAGGGCTGCCAGCTCCGGACTGAACGCCTCAAGCTCCGGGATGAGCTTGCGCACTTCGGCGGCCGGGCTGGTGTCCGGGTCAAGGGGGCACAGGTCGACTACATGCAGCAGCAGCCGGGTACGCGCCAGGTGGCGCAGGAACTGTGTGCCCAGGCCCGCGCCGGCGGCCGAGCCCTCGATCAGGCCGGGAATGTCCGCCATTACGAAGCGCCGCACTCGATCCACTTCGACCACACCCAGTTCCGGGTTGAGCGTGGTGAAAGGGTAGTCGGCAATCTTGGGGCTCGCCTTCGATACCGCGCCCAGCAAGGTGGACTTACCGGCATTGGGTGCACCGAGCAGCCCCACGTCTGCAAGCAAGCGCAGCTCCAGTGCCAGCCGCCGCTGCTCGCCGGGAGAGCCGGGACTGGTCTGGCGCGGCGCGCGGTTGACGCTGCTTTTATAACGGGTGTTGCCAAGGCCATGGAAGCCACCGGCGGCAACCCGCAGGCGCTGGCCGTGGCGCGTCAGGTCGCCGATCAGCTCGGAGGTATCGGCGTCGTGCACCACGGTACCGAGGGGTACAGTTACTTCGAGGTCCTGGCCTGCGCTGCCGGTGCGGTTGCTGCCGGAGCCCTGTTGACCGTTCTGGGCGCGAAACTCCCGCTTGTAGCGAAAATCCGTCAGCGTGCTCAGGCCCTCGTCAGCCACTAGGTAAACGCTGCCGCCATCGCCGCCATCGCCGCCATCAGGGCCGCCGAACGGAATGTATTTCTCGCGCCGGAAGCCGAGACAACCGTTACCGCCCTTGCCGCCGGCAACGGTGATCGTGGCTTCATCAACGAATCGCATAGCCGGTAATCATAGTCGTACAAATACAAAGCCCCGCCGGAGCGGGGCTGTGGCGCCGGCCGGGCCGGACCTTGCAAACGCGGTCGCGGTCAGGCGAGCGGCTCCACGCTGACGAAGCGGCGATTTTTTTCGCCCCCGACCCGAAAGCGCACATGACCGTCGACCAGCGCGAACAGCGTGTGATCGCGCCCCAGGCCGACATTGACGCCCGGGTGGAACTCGGTGCCCCGCTGGCGGACCAGGATATTGCCCGCAATTACCAGTTCGCCGCCGAAGCGTTTTACGCCAAGACGTTTGGAGACGGAATCGCGGCCGTTGCGGGAACTGCCCGCTGCTTTCTTATGTGCCATGGCTGTTTATGCTCCGGGCGCTGGTGCGTTACGGGGCTTCGATGCCGGTGACGGCGATCTCGGCGTAGTGTTGACGATGCCCCATCTGTTTCTGATGGTGCTTGCGTCGGCGAAACTTGATGATGTGAATTTTTGGATGCCGACCGAGTGCGCGCAGTTCGGCGGTGACGGTGGCCCCGTCCAGGTACGGGCGGCCAATCTTCACGTCGGCCCCGGCGCCAACCATCAGCACGCGGTCGAACCGGAGCGTGTCACCGACCGCGCCGTCCAGTTTTTCCACCCGCAGGATACTGCCTTGCTCAACCCGGTACTGCTTGCCACCGGTCTCAATTACCGCAAACATGAACTTCCCCGATGCCAACAGTCGCGCAGACACGACGAGTGTCGCTCCGCACGATCAAAAAGGGCGCAAATTCTAGTGCTGGCGGGGGCGGGGGTCAAATGGCTTGACACCCGTACGGGCTGAAACCTAGCATCCGGCGCCTTCCGCACCCCAATAGCAAGTGCATGACCACGACTTCTCTCGCACATCTGTTGGCGCCAGCCGCGGCCGACATGGCCAGCGTCAACAGCCTCATCGAGCAGCGCCTGCATTCGGCGGTGCCGACGGTCGACCAGATGTCGGGCTATATCATCCATGGCGGTGGCAAGCGGCTGCGGCCGGTGATGGCGGTGCTGGCGGCCCGCGCCTGTGGCTACCGGGGCAGTCAACATTGCCTGCTGGCGGCAATTGTCGAGTTCATTCATACCGCCACTCTGCTGCATGACGACGTGGTCGATGAGTCCTCGCTGCGTCGCGGTCAGGCTACCGCCAACAGCCGTTTTGGCAATGGTTTGAGCGTGCTGGTGGGCGACTTCCTGTATTCGCGTTCGTTTCAGATGATGGTGGAACTGGGCTCGCCGGCGGTGATGGATGTCCTGGCGACGGCTACCAACCAGATTTCCGAAGGCGAGGTGCTGCAGTACCTGAACCGCCGCAACCCGCTGGCGACGCCCGAGCAGTGCCTGGCCATCGCCCGCAGCAAGACCGCGACGCTGTTCGAGGCGGCCGCTCGTTGCGGCGCGCTGATCTCTGGCCAGGAACCGACGGTGCAGGACGCATTGGCCGATTACGGCCTGCATTTTGGCCTCGCCTACCAGTTGGTGGACGACTTGCTTGATTACCGTGGCGACGCGGCGCGGATCGGCAAGAATCTGGGCGACGATCTGGCCGACGGCAGCCCGACCCTGCCGCTGGTCTATGCCATGCAGCAGGGCACGCAGGTACAGGCCGATTTGTTGCGAGCCGCCATCAGTGGCGACGGAGTGTCCGATCTGGGCGCCGTCGCCGCTGCCATTGAATCAACCGGGGCCATTGCGTACACTGCGGCCCTCGCGCAGACCTACGTCGACCGCGCACAGGCCGCCTTGGCGGGGCTGCCCGACTCGCCGGCACGGGAAGCGCTGTTGGGTCTTGCTCGATTCGCCGTGTCCCGGGATTTTTAGTTCGCGGTTCCCTCGGTAGGGTGCCGCGGTTTGCGTGTCGCAATCGGGGTGTAGCTCAGCTTGGTAGAGCACCGTCTTCGGGAGGCGGGGGCCGGAGGTTCGAATCCTCTCACCCCGACCAGTTGCGATCTTTATAGACCGGTGCCATCGCCACGCCCGACGTGGCGCGTGGGTCGGCTTCCTTTGACAGGCCAGGCCCTACGGCAACACAGCCGATGATGACGCTAGCGCAGGCGCGGGTGGGTGTTTTAGGGCTGGGCTATGTCGGCCTGCCGTTGGCCGTGGCGCTGGCGCGGCACCTGCCAACGCTGGGGTTTGACATCAGCAGGGGTCGTATCGAGGCCTTGCGTGGTGCTCACGATGCCACCGGCGAAATAGGCCATGACGAGCTTCACCAAAGCGCGCTACGCCTGTCCTGCGATCCGGCCGATCTGACCGACTGCAACACCTTCATTGTCACGGTTCCGACCCCGGTCGATGCCCAGAAGCGCCCGGATTTCGGGCCCTTACTGGCAGCCAGTCGTACGGTGGGCCAGGCATTGAAGCCGGGTGGCGTGGTGGTGTATGAATCCACTGTCTATCCGGGCGCAACCGAAGAAATCTGCGTGCCGGTCCTGGAACGCGAGTCAGGCCTCACGCTGAATGGCGATTTCTTCGTCGGCTACAGCCCCGAGCGCATCAACCCGGGCGATCGGGAGCACCGCCTGGAAACTGTCACCAAGATCACCTCCGGCTCCAGTCCGCAGGCCGCGGACTATGTCGATGCCGTATACGCGACCATTACGAAGACCCATAAAGCGAGCAGCATTCGCGTTGCCGAGGCGGCCAAGGTGATCGAGAACACCCAGCGCGATCTGAATATCGCCCTGGTCAACGAGCTGGCGCTGATCTTCAATCGTCTCGGTATCGATACCAGCGAGGTACTGGAAGCGGCCGGCACCAAGTGGAACTTCCTGCCGTTTCGGCCGGGCCTGGTCGGCGGGCACTGCATCGGTGTCGACCCCTATTACCTGACGCACAAGGCGCAGGAAATTGGCTATCACCCGGAAGTCATCCTCGCCGGCCGGCGTATCAACGACGGCATGGGCCGCTACGTGGCCGAGCGGGTGGCGCGCTTGTTGATGCGGCGCCGCCTGCCGGTGGCCGACGCGCGGGCACTGGTGCTGGGGGTCACTTTCAAGGAAAACTGCCCGGATGTGCGCAACACCCGCGTCGTGGACGTGGTGCGCGAGCTGGAAGACCTCGGCATGCATGTGGACGTACACGACCCGTGGGCCGACGCGCAGGCTTGCCAGCAGGAGTACGGCATTCAGTTGTGCAGGGAACCGGCGCCGGGCGCGTACAGCGCGGTTGTGCTGGCGGTGGCGCACCACCAGTTTGTCGCCATGAGCGCCGATCAGCTGGCCGGATATAAAGCGCCGAAATCGGTGGTGTATGACATCAAGTCGGTCCTGCCACGCGACTGGGTGGACGAACGGCTATGAGCGATGCCGGGGCGCCCATGCGCATTCTGGTGACCGGTACTGCCGGTTTCATTGGCTCTGCGGTGGCGCACCGCCTGCTCGCGCAGGGTCACCAGGTGATTGGCCTGGACGAGGTCAACGACTATTACGACGTCAACCTCAAGCTGGCGCGCCTGGCGCGCCTTACCCCGCAGGCCGGGTTTACCGAGGCGCGCGTCAGCCTGCAGGACCGCCCGGCGATGGAGCGGCTGTTCGCGGACATTCGCCCACAACGGGTGATCCACCTGGCCGCCCAGGCCGGCGTGCGTTACTCGCTGACCCATCCGCATGCCTATATCGATTCCAACCTGGTCGGGTTCATGAACATCCTGGAAGGCTGCCGCCATCAGGCTGTCGAGCATCTGGTGTACGCCTCCAGCAGTTCCGTGTATGGCGCCAATACCAGGCTGCCATTTTCCGAGCACGACGTCGCTGATCATCCGCTGAGTCTGTACGCCGCGACCAAGCGGTCCAACGAGTTGATGGCGCATTGCTATGCGCATTTGTATGGCCTGCCGGTGAGCGGGCTGCGCTTTTTTACCGTCTATGGCCCGTGGGGCCGGCCCGACATGGCGCTGTTCCTGTTCACCCGCGCCATCCTTGCCGGGGAGCCGATCGAGGTCTACAACCAGGGCCATCACCGGCGCGACTTCACCTATGTGGACGATATTGTCGAAGGCGTGCTGCGCGTCAGCGCGCGGGTGGCGGCGCCCAACCCCGCCTGGGATGGCGACCAGCCGGATCCGGCCAGCAGCCTGGCACCGTTTCGCGTCTACAACATCGGCAACAACCGCCCGGTGGAACTGCTGCGCTATATCGAAGTGATCGAGGACTGTCTGGGCCGCAGCGCGGTAAAGCACCTGCTGCCGATGCAGCCGGGCGACGTGCCGGAAACGTCCGCCAATATCGACGATTTGTCTGCCGACGTCGGCTATCGGCCGGCTACCCCGATCGAAACCGGCGTACGTAACTTCATCGCCTGGTATCGCGATTACTACAAGGTCTGAGCGTCCTATCGGTGTCCACCGCCAGCGGGTGCCAGATCACCCTTGCCCGGCCGTACCACCCGTGGCAAGCCGTCCTCGAACGTCACCACCGTGCTGACGTGAAAATCCGCATGCCCGGCATCGAGCAGCAGATCCACCAGTTTGCCCAGGCGCTCGGCCATATCCTCCGGATCGGTGAGTGGAAAGGCATCACCCGGCAGTTGCAGCGTGCTGCACAGTAGCGGCTCCTCCCGCAGCGCCAGCAGACCCTGCGGCACCGGATGGGTGCTGATGCGTATGCCCACGGTGCGGCGCCGGTCCTGCAGCCGTTTTGGCACCTCGCGCGTGGCCGGTAGCAGATAGGTGTACGGCCCCGGCAGCGTGGCGCGCAGCAGGCGGTGTTCGGTGGTGCCCAGCGTGGCATAAGTCGATACTTGCTTCAGGTCGCGGCACAGCAGCGACAGCGGATGATCCTGCGCCAGCTGACGCAGTGTGCGCAGGCGCTCCATCGCCGCCTTGTCCGTCAGGCCGCATAGCAGCACATAGCTGCAGTCGGTCGGGCAGATTGCCAGCGCGCCTCCCGCTATGGCCTCGGCGGCCTGGGCGAGCAAGCGCGGCTGTGGGTTGTCCGGGTGCAGGTAAAAGCGCCGCATGAGTGCGAGTCAGCCCGTGGTACGCGAAAGGTAGGGGCCGGCATGGTAGCGTTTCTGGGTCGTGTAGCGTGTCACCCGGACATCCGGGTGACTATCAGCGCGACCTTAAATGAATTTTCGGAGTTCTTACTGGCGTGAAACTGCTATTTGATTTTCTGCCCATCGTGGTGTTCTTCGCCGCCTACAAGTTCGCTGGTATTTACTGGGCCACCGGTGCGGCGGTGGCAGTGGCGGCCGGTCAGATCATCGTCCTGCGAGTACTGCGCCGGCCGGTCGACAAGACGCAGTGGTTCAACCTGGCCCTGCTGGGGGGGCTGGGTGGACTCACCATCGCGCTGCACGACGAGCGCTTCATTATGTGGAAACCCAGCCTCATCAATTGGGCTTTTGCGATCGCATTCGCGTTTAGCCTGTTTGGCCGCGCGTCGCTGACCGAACGCATGCTGGGTGCGCAACTGGTACTGCCAAGGCCGGTGTGGCGGCGCCTGACCTGGGCCTGGGTCGGTTTTTTCATGCTCAGCGGAGCGCTGAACGCCTACGTCGCATTTGTCTATGAGGTTTCACCCCATGGGCTCGGTGCCCAGGAACAGGTGATTTACCAGCAAGTTGCGGTAGACGACCAGGCCTATGCCACGGGCGTTCACGGCAAGACCCTGGCCGACCTGAGCGCTCAGCAGCGCACCGAGCTTTCGGTCCTGGCGCCGGCCGCTCGCCAGGCGGCTTATCTGCAAAAGCTGCACCGGGACCTGTGGGTCAACTTCAAGCTGTTTGGCCTGCTTGGGATGACCCTGCTGTTTGCCTTGGCGCAGGGGGTCTACGTGAGCCGCCATCTGGCGCCCGCCGCCGAGCCACGGGAGTCCGCCGCGTGAGTACCGGCGTCGCCAGCGAACGCATGGCGCGCATTCGTGCTTGTCTGGAAACAGCCCTCGCGCCGACCCGGCTCGAACTGATTGACGACAGCCACCTGCACGCCGGCCACGCCGGTGCCCGCCAGGGTGGCCACTTTACGGTGCGTATTGCCGTCCCGGCCTTCGCGGGTAAACGTCCACTCGAATGCCATCGGCTGATCTATGGTGCGCTGGGCGAGCTGATGCAGACCGATATTCATGCCCTGAGCATAGAGATAGTGCACGCCTGAGTCTGGCCAGAAACGTGCCAGGCTCCTAATCCACGAGTTGTTGAAATACCTCCGACAGTTCGCCCAGATGCTCGATGGCCAGTACTTCGAGCCCGGCGATGGGTTTGCGCGGCGCGTTGAGCTTGCCGACCACGGCGCGTTTGAAGCCGAGCTTGGCCGCCTCACCCAGGCGCTCCTGGCCGCCGCGAACGGGGCGCACCTCGCCGGCAAGACCCACTTCGCCGAAGCTGAACATGTCCGCCGGCAGCGGCCGGTTGCGCAGGCTGGACAGCGCCGCCAGCAGCACCGGCAGGTCGGTGGCGGTTTCGGTGACTTTAAGACCGCCGACCAGGTTGACGTATACGTCCTGGTCGAACAATGCCACGCCGGCGTGGCGGTGCAACACCGCCAGCAGCATGGCCAGGCGGCTGCCGTCCATGCCCAGCGCCAGGCGTCGCGGGTTGCCAAGCGGGCTTGATTCCACCAGCGCCTGCACTTCCAGCAGCAGCGGGCGGGTGCCTTCGAGCGTGGCCATCACCACGCTGCCGGCGACCGGTGTCGAGTGCCGGGTCAGGAATATCGCCGACGGGTTGGTGACCTCCTTGAGACCGGTTTCGGTCATGGCGAACACGCCCAGTTCGTTGACCGAGCCGAAGCGGTTCTTGTAGGCCCGCACGATTCGATAGGGACTGGTGCTGTCCCCCTCGAAATAGAGCACGGTGTCGACGATGTGCTCCAGCACGCGCGGGCCGGCCAGTGCCCCATCCTTGGTGACGTGGCCGGCAATCAGCACGCTGATGTCGTTGGTCTTGGCCATGCGGGTGAGGCGGGCGGCGCATTCGCGGACCTGTGATACCGAGCCGGCGGCTGAGGCCACGGCTTCCGAAAACAGTGTCTGGATCGAGTCCACCACCAACACCTGACAGCCCGCGGCGGCGTCGAGTATGGCTTCAAGCCGTGCGTCGATCAGCAGCGGCAG
>NZ_JBFIII010000028.1 GCF_041601295.1 Immundisolibacter sp. | reverse complement strand
GGGCGGGCAGTCGCACCGGGGTTTATCGATCCGCACACCCATTACGACGCGCAACTGTCCTGGGATGCCCTGGTCACGCCAACCGCGTGGCACGGCATCACCACCACGGTGATTGGCAACTGCGGCGTGGGCCTTGCCCCGTGCCGGCCAGACACACGCGAGCGCGCGCTGTGGGATCTGATCAACGTCGAGGCCATGTCGCGCGAGGTACTGGAGGCCGGCATCGACTGGCAGTGGGAATCCTTCGGCGAATTCATGGCCGCCACGCTGGGTCGCGGCAGCGCCATTAACCTCGGCTTTCTGGTGCCGCTGTCGCCACTGCGCACCTATACGCTGGGCGACGCCGCCAGCGAGCGGGCGGCGACCGTCGCCGAGACCGACACCTTGTGCGGCCTGCTCGGCGACGCCCTGTCGGCCGGGGCGCTCGGCTTCAGTTCCTCCCAGCAGCCCAATCATGTTGGCTACAACGGCGCACCGCTGGCCAGCCGGCTGACCAGCAACGACGAGTTTGCCGCCTACGCGCGAACGCTCGGCAAACACGGTCGCGGCGGCATCGAGATTGCGGTCACCAAGAAACTGGCCCACCTGCAGGACGAGGACCTCGCCCTGCTGGAGCTGCTGTGCGAGGAAAGCGGCCGGCCGGTGACCTGGTTGACGCTGCTGGACCTGAACTCCAGTCCCGGCTGCGCCTTTGCCGCCGTGGAGCGGGCCGCGCACCTCACCGCCAAGGGCTGCTATCCGCAGACCGTGGTGCGGCCGTTCATGGCTGAGGCGGATGTGCGCAATCCGTTCATGTTCGCGCCACTGCCGGCCTGGAAGGCGGCCTTCAACCAGACGGTCGAGGTCCAGAAGGCACTGTACGCCGATGCGGACTTCAGGCGTACGTTCCGGGCCGACATGGCCGAGGGCCGGTCCCTGGTGCGCGACTGGAACCACTTCGAGCTGCTGTCGGCGGACAACCCCGACCTGCAGCCGCTGCTGGGCCGCACGGTGGCGGACATTGCCGCCGAGCGCGGGGCCGATCCGTGCGACACCTTCCTGGACCTGGCGATCGCCGACGAGGTGAATACGCGTTTTCGGGTGGCGGTCGCGAACTCGGACGACGACAACCTGGCCCGCATGCTGACCGACCCGCGTATCCGCATTGGCCTGGGCGACGGCGGCGCGCACGTGGACATGCTGTGCGAGGCCGGCTACACCACCTATCTGCTCGGTTACTGGGTGCGCGAGCGCGGCCTGATGAGCCTGCAGCGCGCCGTGCAGCGCATCACGTCCGAGGCAGCCGGCCTGTTTGGCATCCGCGAGCGGGGCCTGCTGCGAGAGGGTTACTGGGCCGACATTGTGGTGTTCGACCCGCAGACGGTCGGTTCCGACCGCCGCCCGCACCTGGTGGCCGACCTGCCGGCCGGCGGCAAACGCATGATTGCCGAGGCGCGTGGCATCGACTACACCATCGTCAACGGCAGCGTGGTGTTCGATCACGGCCAGCACACCGGCGCGTTGCCCGGCGTGGCCGTGAACTGATTGGACGGTCTGAACCGGTCCATCCTGGACCGCTCAGACCACGGGCTCCGCAAGGTGTGACTTTCGGAGTCCTTCCAACTCACGGCGTGGAGCCTTGAGTTGGGCGGTACATTCCTGTGCCGCGTTGTGCATACACCAACGGTTCTGGAGGGTATCCCATGGACATGCGCGTCACCGAAACCGGTCACACGGCGCTGACTGACCCCGGCCGCTACTTCATCGACGAGCCGCAGGCTTTTAACGTGCACCGCGATCTGTTTCGTGATCAGGCACTGTTTGAGCTCGAAATGGCCCACGTATTCGAAGCCGGCTGGGTCTTTCTGTGCCATGAGAGTCAGCTGCCAAACCCGCACGATTTCTATACCACCCAGCTTGGTCGTACGCCGGTGGTGGTATTGCGTGGTGAGGACGGCGCCTTGCGCGGTTTCGTCAACGCCTGCCCCCACCGTGGTACGCGGTTGTACACGGCTCGCCATGGCACGGCGCAGGTGCAGATGTGTCCTTACCACGCCTGGTGTTTCGACTCGGCCGGGCACTGCGTAAAGATCAAGGACCAGTCGCAGGCCGGCTATGCGCCGGGCTTCGACGGCGAGCGGCATGACCTGACGCCGCTGGCCCACCTGACCAGTTACCAGGGCTTTGTATTCGGTGCGCTGCGCGCGGATGTGCCGGCCCTGGCCGATTACCTGGGCGATACGCGTTTTTTTATCGATACCTTCGCTGAGCAGTCAGCGCAGGGCATGGAAATCCTGCCCGGCGAGGTGACCTACGTGTACCGCGGCAACTGGAAGTTGCAGGTCGAGAACACCATGGATATCTACCACCTGACCACGGTGCACTCCACGTTTGCCAAGATCGTTCAGCAGCGCGGCGAACGCGAGGCGTCCGCGGCGGGTGCCGACAAGGTAAAAGCGGTCAACCTGGGGGCTTTGTCCGGCCTGCAGGCGGGCACTTACACCTTCCCGCATGGGCACACCGTGTTCTGGGGTTCCGATCCGCTGCGCGAGAACCGCGCCCTGTGGGCCATGCGCGATGATTTGCTGACGCGCGGTGTCGATGCGCACAAGGTGGAGTGGATGTTCCGCCCACGGGTGCTCAATTTCTTTCCGAACATCCAGTTCGTGGATAGCGCCTGCATGCAGTTGCGGGTGATTCGCCCGCTGGCGGTGGACCGCACCGAGATGACCATGTTCTGTCTGGCGCCGCGCGGCGAGCCACGCGAGGGCCGGCGTCGCCGCCTGCGTCAGTACGAGGATTTCTTCAACGCCAGCGGCATTGCGACCCCGGACGACGTGGCCTGTTACGAGGACATTCACGCCGGTGGCCTGGCCCATGCGAACAGCGAATGGATTCAGGGCTTCTCGCGCGGCATGCAATACGTCGTGGACGGTCCGGACAGCCACGCCCGGGAAATCGGCATCCGGCCACTCGAATCATGCAGCGGCGTCGAGGTGCAGGACGAGACCGTGTTTCGCGGCTTCTACCGCGAGTGGCGCCGACGCCTGGAAGCCGCGACCCATGACTGAAGCAGCAACGCTGGAGCAGGCCCGTCGGCTACTGTTCGACGAGGCAGCCTGCCTGGACCAGCGCCGCTGGGACGACTGGCTGGCGCTGTACACGCCGGACTGCGAGTTCTGGGTGCCGGCCTGGAAAGACGAATTCGTGCCCACCGCCGATCCACAGGGCGAGGTCTCGCTGGTTTACTACGACAGCCGCGCGGGTCTCGAAGAGCGTGTCTGGCGAATCAAGTCGACGGCCGCTCCGGCGCATCGCGTATTGCCGCGTACCTGTCACGCCATAAGCAATGTGCGCCTGCTGGAGGTCACTGCGGATGGTCTGGCCGTGCACGCTACCTGGCGGGTCGACAGCTACAAGGAAAAAATCGCCAGCAGCCTGTTCGGCTTTTACGACTACCTGCTGACGAGCCAGCCGGGCGCCTGGCGGATTGCCAAAAAGAAGATCACGCTCCTGAGCGACTGCGTGCCGTCGTATTTTGACCTGTATCAGGTGTGAGGCGGGCCCGGTCCAGGCAGCCGCCTGAACCTCGGACCAGCGGCAGCTTATTTGTTCCGGTCAACCTCGCCGCGAGGCGGTCCTAGGAAAGCGCTGAATCAATCCATCCTGGCTTTCTCAGCGCCTGCCATTGGAAAAGCGTGGTTTTCCGATGGCTGCGGGAAACACTGAATAGTTCAGCGTTTCCCTAGTTGTCTACATTTTTCCTGGGAAACGGCAGGATCATCGAAACCTGCTTCTTGTACTTTTCGTAGGCGGCTCCGTAATAACTGACCAGATCGCGCTCCTCCAGCTGAAGCGCAATCAGGATGTAGGCAGTCGTTACGCCCGCGAACAGCAGATGGGCGGTGGACATTCGGGGTATCGCCCAGAAGCCGATAATGAATCCCAGCATGATCGGGTGCCGCACCAGTCTATAAAGAAACGGCGTCCTGAAACTGATGTCGGTGTACTCCTGGCCCCGCCAGTTAAGGTAGACCTGTCGCAACCCGAACAGATCAAAATGACTGATCAGGAAAGTGCTGATCAGGACCATCAACCACCCCGCCCCGAAAAGCACCCACATCACCGCACGCCCGGCCGCATTCTGGATGTCCCAAACGGTTCCAGCCATTGGCTGCCATTGCCAGTAAAGCAGAATCAGCGCCAGACTCGACAACAACACATAGGTACTGCGCTCAATAGTCCTGGGAACGAAGCGGGTCCACCACTTTTTGAACGCCGGTCGTGCCATGACGCTGTGTTGGACCGCGAAGATGCTCATTAATGCCACGTTGACCAGTAAGGCCTGAGCAAACGGGCCTGCGGCGCCTGAATCGATCGACTTTGGCACCAGCAGATTGCCGACGAATCCAATTGCATAAAGAAACGCAATCAGAAAAATCAAATAGCAAACCGCACCGTATAACAGTGCCAGCATTCTGCCCATGACTCACCCTCCACACTGCAAGTGATTCTTCTATCAATCGCTCAAGCGGGTTCCTTCGCAAGAGTTTCGCTCATTCGGCCTGCCGCAACCAGACCCGACAATGCGGTCAGGCCGGCCACCAGCCACAGGGCCGCAGGCAGTCCAAACAGGTCAGCGGTGATACCAGCCAGCAGGGCGCCCACCGCGTAACCCAGATCGCGCCACAGCCGGTAGACACCCACCGCTGACGCACGCCAACTTGGGTGTGCGACATCGCCGATGGTGGCGAGCAGGGTGGGGTAGACCATTGCGGTGCCGATGCCAAGCAGCGTCCCGCCGGTGGCGAAGCCCGCGAAGCCGCTGGCGGTTGCAGTGACTGCGATACCGCCGGCCTGGATCCACATACCCCACACGATGAGCCATTTGCGGCCGATGCGGTCGGACCAGGCGCCAGCGAGCAACTGGCCGATGCCCCACACACCCGGATAGATGGCCGCCAGCGTGCCGATCTGGCGCAGCGACATCCCGGCCGCGGCAAAGAACAGCGGGAACAGGCCCCAGGCCATGCCGTCGTTCAGGTTGTTGATCAAACCCGCCTGGCTGACGCTAGACAGGTTGCGGTCGCCGAGCGAGGTGCGGCGGAATATCTGGCGCTGGCTCAGCGGCGGGCTATCGACCCCGGCATGATGGACCCGTACCTCGTGGGCCACGTGGTGACGGGTCTCGCGCACCGCGAGCACAGACAGCAGCAAGCCCACAGCGACGTAGCCGACGCCCAGATAAAACGGCTCGGGCCGCAGGCCGTAACGGGCGGCGAGCCAGCCGGTGGCCAGCGCGCTCGCCGCCACCGCGAGGTAGCCCGAAAACTCGTTGAGCCCCATGGCCAGGCCGCGCTGTTTGGGACCAACCAGGTCGATTTTCATGATGACAGTGGTGGACCAGGTCAGTCCCTGGCTGGCGCCCAGCAGCACATTGGCGGCCAGCACCCAGTTCCAGCTTGGCGCCCACATCAGCAGGAAGGGCACTGGCGCGGCAACCAGCCAGCCGGCCACCAGCACATGCTTGCGTCCATAGCGGTCCGACAGGCGTCCAGCGAAGTAATTGGTGAGTGCCTTGGTAATGCCGAACACGACAATGAAGGACAGGATCGCGGTGCGTGCGGCGAGGTGGAATTCCTGTTCGGCGATAGCCGGCAGGATGCTGCGCTCCAGCCCGACCATGGCGCCGACGAAGGCATTCACCAGCACCAGCAACGCGAACTGCGGCAGGTTCTCGCGCAGGCCCAGGCGAACGGTCGGCGCCGCTTGCATCAGGCAGCGAGTCCCCGGTTGGCGCGCACCATCGTCTCCATGTCTGCCGGGCGGGGCGGGATGTCCCTGGTCACCGCGTCGATAAACGCCGCCTTGCCCTGCGCCAGAGCCAGGTTCCAGCGCTTCTCGAAGCCCAGCGTCGAAGCCGGTTTGCCGGACAGTCCGGCGCCGCAGAGGCTGCCGGCCTGATGCCCGGGGTAGATCTCGACCTCGTCTGGCAACTTCATAAGGCGGGAGTGCAGGCTGTCGTAGAGCAGCCCGGCCATTTCACGCTCGCGGCCAGCCAGATCCGGGCGTCCGATGGCGCCCACGAACAGAGTGTCGCCGGTGAGCACGAACCAGGGTGCCTGCGCGCGGCGCAGGTCCGAGACCAGCAGGCAGACGCTGTCCGGAGTGTGGCCGGGGGTGTGCAGCACCTGGATCTGGACGTTGCCAACCTCGATCAGTTGATCGTCCACCAGCGGTGTGAATTCGAACCCGACCTGGCCGCGGTCCGACTCGTGCAGGCAGTAGGGCGCGCCTACGCGCTGGGCGAGTGCGCGCCCACCAGAGTAGTGGTCGGCGTGGACATGGGTGTCGATGACGTGAGTGATGCGCACCTGCGCGCGCTCGGCCTCGGTGATGAACCAATCCTCATCGCCGGCCAGGACATCCACGGCAACCGCCTTGCCGTGACCGGCGCAGCCGAAGAAATAAGACAACGAAGCATCTTTGGTCGCGAATTGCTTGAAAAACATAATGGTTTCTCCAGGCTCGGTAGTTTGATCGTTGCCGGTCAGGCGGCCGCTGTGCGCTCGATCGGCAGGCCCGCTGCCTGCCACTCGCTGACCCCATCCGCGAGCTTGCGGACCCGGAATCCGCGCCGGGCGAGCAGTGCCAGCGCCTCCCCGGCCAGCAGGCAGAACGGACCGCGGCAGTAGGCAACGATTTCGCGATCGCGTGGCAACTCGTCGAGGCGTTGCTCGATCTCGGCCAGGGGCATGCAACGCGCATGCGGCAGGTGGGCGGCCTGGTACTCGTCCCGTGGGCGCACATCGATGACGGTGATTTCGCCGCGTCTTGCCTGATCAAGCAGTTCGGCCCGACCCAGCGAGACCAGCTGTCGCGGATCGGTCGTAAGCTTGTCCAGCGCGAGGCGCAGCTCGGCCAGGTGAGTCTCGGCGACCTCGCGCAGCGTGACCCACAGGCCGGCGACGTCGTCGTCGCTCAGGCGGTAGATCATGTGCTTGCCCGCACGTCGGGCCACCACCAGCCGCGCTTCGCGCAGGGCTTTCAGATGGGCGCTTGCCAGCCGCATGTCGATGTCGAGCTCGGCGGCCAGGACCTCGACTGTTTTCTCCGCCTGGGCCAGCACCTCCAGCAGCTCGAGTCGCTTCGGACTGCTGATGGCCTTGCCGATACGGGCGACCTGTTCGTACAGGAGATTTTTGGTGCTTCGCTTGTTCATGGCATCAATCTAATAATCATTGGATTGTTTGTCAAAGCGCCACAATGACTGGCGTCGCGGCGCGCCCGGTGCGTGGCGGGTGGCCAACCGTGAGACTGTGAAGAGCCGCGAAGCGTTGCTCCGCCGGTCGTTTGGCAGGTCGCCGGATACTTTCGGCTTGGCCGTGTCAGCGATCGGTAGGCTGCGCTACGCTGTGCCAGGCCAGCACCCGCCGCCCAACGAGAACCCTTCATGGACGATTTTCTGTCGCCGGACATCCGCGAACTGCGCGAGGCCTTTGTGCAGTTCATGCAGCGCGAGATCCTGCCCGCGTTGCCGTCGTTCGAGGCCGCTGGCGAATTCCCTCGCGCTCTGGTGCAAAAAACCGGCGAGGCGGGCTGGTTCGGCTTGGTGTTCCCGTCGCAGCTCGGTGGAACCGACCTCGGCTTTCTGGCCATGGCCGTGCTGGCCGAGGAAATGGCGCGCCTGAATCCGGGCTTCGCGCTGTGTCAGAACCAGCAGGCCATGACCTGCCCGTACACGATTTTTGTCGGAGGCACGGATGAGCAGTGCCAGCGGTTCATTCCGGACCTTATCGGTGGGCGGGCCATCGGCCTGTGGTCGCTGACCGAGTCCGGCGGGGGCTCCGACGCCGCCGGCAACCTCAAAACCTTTGCCCAGCGGCGGGGCGATCGTTACCTGCTGAACGGTCGCAAGATGTTTGCGACGCTGGCCGACCAGACCGACACTGGCGTGCTGTTTGCCCGCACCGATCGCGACGCCGGCCACAACGGCATTACCGCCTTTGTGGTCGAGCCGCGAAAGTATCCCGGTTATTCCGCGCAGCCGATCGACTTCGTCGGTTTGTCCAGGATGACCCGCTCATGCGAGGTAGTGCTGGAGGATTTCGAGGTGCCGGTCGAGAACCGCATCGGCGCCGAGGGCGACGGCTTTCGCCTGGCCATGCATGCCATTCAGGCCGGGCGGGTATCAGTGGCGGCGCGCGCGGTCGGTATTGCCCGCGCCTGCCTGGAGGAAGCGATCCAGTATGTTCAGCAGCGACCGATCCGCGGTCGGCCGCTGGCCAGTTACCAGATGACGCAGGCGGCGCTCGCCGACGCGCTGGTCAGCGTCGAGGCGGCGCGCCTGATGACCTGGCAGGCCGCCACCCTGATGGATCAGGATCGCCCGGCCAACCGGGTTGCCGCCCAGGCCAAGCTGGCGGCCTCGTTCGCCCTGAAACAGGCGGCGGCCAGTGCGCAGGAACTTTTCGGCGGCTATGGGTTGGCGAGCGAGTACCGCATCGCCCACCTGGTCAGCTATGCGCATGTATTCCTGGTCGGGGAGGGCGCCCCGGCGGTGCAGCGCATCCTGATCGCCGAAGACGCGCTGGGCATCAAGGACGCCGAGCGCCATCGCGTGAGTTATCGCTACCCACGCGGCCGGACAGCCGGCGGCAGCTCAGGCTAAGGAATCGTTGCTTTATTCAGCGCAGCCCGGACTCAGTGATCCGGCGCCGGGCAGTGGCGGTGTTCCACTTGCACTGTGGTGTGCCGGAACTGGAAATGCTCCGCCAGATGGCGCTGAACCGCGGCAATGGCTGCGTCAGGCGCCAGGCTTTCCGCGACCTGCACGTGCAGCGTGAGGTAGGCCTCGTCGGCATCGACGGTCCAGGCGTGGATATGGTGGACGTCGAGCACATCGGGCAGGGTCTGTAACAGCGAGTTTCGCAACCGTTCCGCGTCGAAGCCGGGCGGGCTGCCCTCAAGCAACGCGTGTCCCGATTCGCGCACTACCCGCCAGCCGGTGCGAACGATCAGCGCCGCCACGACCACCGATAACAGTGGGTCGGCCGGTGTCCATCCGGTCAGCAGAATGACACCGGCCGCGGTAATGGCGGCGACCGACCCGAGCAAATCACTCAACACATGGGCCAGGGCACCGCGGGTGTTGATGTCGGCGCCACCGCGCAGTATCAGGTAGCCGATCACATTGACCAGCAGCCCGGCGATGGCCACCGCCAGCATGGGACCGGCAAGAATGGGCACCGGTTCGCGCAGGCGCTGCGCGGCCTCGATGACGATCCACGCCGAGATCAGCAGCAGCAGCATGCCGTTCACGAAGGCCGCCAGCACGCGTGCCCGCCCATAGCCGAAGGTACGCAACTCGTCGGCGACGCGTCGGCTGGTAATGGCGGCGAACAAGGCCAGGGCCAGCGACGCGGAATCGGTCAGCATGTGACCGGCATCGGCGATCAGCGCCAGGGAGCCGCTCCACAGGCCGGCGAGGACTTCGATCACCATGAAACCGGTCGTCAGCCCGAGCGCCCAGAGCAGGCGGCCGTCGTGGACATCGCCGCCGTGGTGGTGTCCGCCGTGCGTGTGCGGGGTCTCGGAATGCCGAGCGTTGTCTTGCTGGTATTTGGCGGTAGCCATGTTTCTTGACAGCCCGGATTTCGAAACGGCAGGACACCCAATCCCGTGGGCAGGGTAGCCTAATCGGCATTGCTTGCCAGTAATTTCTAGCTACTGATGACCACCGGCACGAGCAGCCTTTGCAGCGGCCAGCGCGCCCCGTTACCATCCGTGCCCCTGCACAGACCCTGTGCAAAATTTCCGGCAGTTAACCCATGACCTCCCCGCAAAACCCGAAGATCAAGCCTTTACCGGCCCTGATCTTTTCCGCGCGCTGGCTGCAAGTGCCCCTCTACCTGGGGTTGATTGCCGCCCAGGGCGTTTACGTGGTGCTTTTTGTCAAGGAGTTGTGGCACCTCGTTTTCGGTGCCTTTGATCTTAACGAGCAGCAGGTGATGCTGATCGTGCTTGGCCTGATCGACGTGGTGATGATCTCCAACCTGTTGATCATGGTAATCGTCGGCGGCTACGAAACCTTTGTCTCGCGACTGGGCATTGAGGGCCACCAGGACCAGCCGGAATGGCTGTCCCACGTCAACGCCACGGTTCTCAAGGTCAAATTGGCGTTGGCGATCATCGGCATTTCCTCGATCCACCTGCTCAAGACGTTCATTGAAGCCGGCACGATGGGCGCCTTGCCGCTGTGTTCCACGGTCGCGGCCGGGCTCAGGTGCACCAACATCACCGAGGCCAGCGTGATGTGGCAGACCATCATTCATGTTGTCTTTATCCTGTCGGCGCTGGGCATCGCCTGGACCGACCGGGTGATGGGGGGGGCAGCCGGAGTAATGAACGGCAAAAGCCGCGCTGAGCACTGGCCTAAGCCGTTGGAGTAAGCCCTCGCTGATTCAGGACGGCGGCCTGGCCGTTCGTCGATGCGCCATCCGATACAAGCCCGGTAGCACCAGCAGCGTGAGCACGGTGCAGGAGATGATGCCGCCGATCACGACCGTGGCCAACGGACGCTGCACCTCCGAGCCGATGCCGGTGTTGAACGCCATCGGCACGAAGCCCAGGCTCGCCACCAGCGCTGTCATCAGCACCGGGCGCAGGCGGGTCAGGGCACCTTCGGTGATGGCTACATCCATCTCACGGCCTTCTTGGCGCAGCGTTTTGATGAAGCTGACCATCACCAGGCCGTTGAGCACAGCCACGCCGGACAGGGCGATAAAGCCGACGCCGGCCGAGATGGACAGCGGAATGCCGCGCAGCCACAGCGCCAACACGCCGCCGGTCAGGGCCAGTGGCACGCCGCTGAAGATCACCAGTGCATCGCGCATCGAGCCAAACGCCAGCCACAGCAGGCCCAGGATCAGTGCCAGCGTGACCGGCACCACGATGGCCAGGCGCCGCGAGGCGGACTGCAACTGCTCGAAGGTGCCGCCGTAATCCAGCCAGTAGCCGGAGGGCATCTGCACCTGCGTGCGCATGCGCTGCTGCACGTCGGCGATGAAGGAGCCCAGATCCCGCCCGCGCACGTTGGCGGTGACCACCACGCGTCGTTTGCCCTGTTCGCGGTTGATGGCGTTGGGCCCCAGACCCAGCTCGACCTGCGCGACTTCGCCCAGAGGAACGTAGCCACCGCCCGGCAGCATCACCGGCAGTCGCAGCATGGCGTCCGGATTGCCGCGCAGGGTCTCGGGCAGGCGCACCACGATGTCGCTGCGGCGGTCGCCTTCGTACAGCAGGCCGGCGGTTTCGCCGCCATAAGCGGCCGCTACCAAGTCTTGCAGATCAGCAACATTCAGGCCGTGGCGGGCCAGCATCTCGCGCCGTGGCGTGATGGTCAGAATCGGCAGGCCGGTGGTCTGCTCGGTCTTGACATCCGCGGCGCCGGGCACGGTGCCCAGCACCTGCTCGATCTGCTGCGCGACCGTGGCCAGGGTGTCCAGATTGTCGCCGTAGACCTTCACCGCCACGTCCGATCGCACGCCGGATATCAGCTCGTTGAAACGCATCTGGATCGGTTGCGTGAACTCGTAGTTGTTGCCGGGCACGCTGGCGGCCAGGCGTTCCAGATCCTTCACGACCTCGGTTTTTGGCTGGCGCGGATCCGGCCAGTCCTTGCGGTCCTTGAGCATGACAAAGGTGTCGGCGACATTGGGCGGCATGGGGTCGGTTGCGATCTCGGCCGTGCCAATCTTGGTGTAGACCCGTTCGACCTGTGGCGCTTTTTTGAGCGTGGCTTCGAGCTGGGTCTGCATCTGCACCGCCTGGGTAAGACTGGTTCCGGGAATGCGCAGCGCGTGCAGGGCGATGTCACCCTCGTCGAGGCTCGGGATGAATTCCGAGCCCATGCGCGTGGCCAGCCAGCCGCAGGCCACGACAAAGCCCAGCGTGAGTACCAGCAGCGGCACCCGCAGGCGCAGTGCCAGCCGCAGCAGCGGCGTGTAGGCAGTTCGCGCCCAGCGCATCAGGGTATTGTCGTGCTCGGCGACCGGTCCACGGAACAGCAGGGCCACCGCCGCCGGCACGAAGGTGAGCGACAACAGCATCGCGGCAGTCAGCGCGGTGACCACGGTGATCGCCATCGGGTGGAACATTTTTCCTTCCACGCCGGTCAGCGCGAAGATCGGAATGTAAACCGCGGTGATGATGCCGACGCCGAACAGCGACGGCCGGATCACTTCGTTGGTGGCTTCGAACACGACTTCGAGGCGCTCGCGCTCGCTCAAGGTCCTGCTGCCGGCCGTGGCCATCCCCAGCCGGCGCAGGCAGTTCTCGACGATGATCACGGCGCCGTCCACGATCAGCCCGAAATCGAGCGCGCCCAGGCTCATCAGATTGGCCGATGTGCGCGACTGCACCATGCCGGTGAAGGTCATCAGCATGGCCAGCGGAATCACCGCGGCGGTCAGCAGCGCGGCGCGGATGTTGCCCAGCAGCAGGAACAGCACCACGATGACCAGCAGCGCGCCTTCGAGCAGGTTTTTCTCCACCGTAGCGAGTGTTTTGTCTACCAACGTGGTGCGGTCGTAGACCACATTGACAGTGATGCCCGGCGGCAGGCTGCGCTGTGCCTCGGCGAGTTTTTCGGCGACCGCTTTCGCGACCGTGCGGCTGTTCTCGCCCACCAGCATGAATACCGTGCCCAGCACCACTTCCTGGCCGTTTTGCGTGGCCGCGCCGGTGCGCAGTTCCGGGCCAATGCCAAGCTGCGCCACATCGCTTACGCGCACCGGCGCGCCGCCACGCTCGGCAACTACGATGCGGCCCAGATCATCAAGCCCGGTGGCTTGCCCCGGCACCCTGAGGAGTTGCTGCTGGCCGTTGCGTTCGATATAGCCGGCCCCGCGATTGGCATTGTTGGCCTGGACCGCGCGCACGATGTCATCGAAGCTGACGCCGTGGGCCAGCAGGCGACCCGGATCGGGCCGGATCTGAAACTGCCTGTCGTAACCGCCGATGCTGTTGATCTCGATTACCCCCGGTACCTGCAGCAACTGCGGGCGCAGGATCCAGTCCTGCGCCTGGCGCAGGTCGGTGGGCGTGACCGGCGAGCCGTCCGGGTTGCGCGCGCCCGGCTCGGCATCCACCGTCCACATGAAAATTTCCCCAAGACCGGTGGCGATGGGTCCCAGCTGCGGTTCCAGCCCCGCTGGAAGCTGCGATTTGAGCGCCTGCAGACGCTCCGCTACCTGCTGGCGCGCGAAGTAGATATCCGTGCCGTCCGCGAACACCACCGTCACCTGCGACAGTCCGTAACGGGACACCGAGCGGGTGTACTCCAGTTTCGGCAGCCCGGCCATGGCGGTTTCCACGGCAAAGGTCACGCGCTGTTCGGATTCCAGCGGCGTGTAGCCGGGGGCCTCGGTGTTGATCTGCACCTGCACGTTGGTGATGTCCGGCACGGCGTCGATCGGCAGGTGCTGGAAGCTCCACACGCCAAGCCCGGCGAGCGCGAACACCAGCACCAGCATCAGGCCGCGCCGGTGAATGGAAAAATGAAGCAGTGCTTCGAGCATGGGATGACCCTTACAGGACGATGCCGGCGCGCCGCAGCAGCGCCAGCATCAAAAAATAGGACAGCGCGGTGAGCACACCGGCCACGAGCAGGGACGGATAGAAACCGACCCCCCGGCGCAGCAGCACCGGCAGGCTCACGAACAGCACCAGGGATGGCAGCACCAGCCAGAAGATGCTGACCGACAGCCGCGCAATGCGCTGCGGATCGTGCGTGTCGTGCCACAGCCAGATCATGGCCAGGACCGACACCAGCGGCAGCGAGGCCAGCAGCGCGCCCAGCCAGGAAAGGCGCCGCGCGGCTTCCGAAATCGCCACCACCAGCGCCGCCGACAGGGCGTATTTGATGAGTGTTTCCATGGCCGGTTCAGTGGTCGTGCGAAGCGCCGGATTTCTCGATGTCGGCCTTGATCAGGTAACTGTTTTCGCTGACATACTCGGTACCTGGCTTCAGGCCGCCGAGTACCTCCACGTACTCGCCGTCGCTGCGGCCCAATTCCAGCATGCGTACCTCGTAGGTCTCGCCGACACGCGCGAACACCACGGTGAAATCCCGAAATGCTTGCAGGCCGGAAGCCTGCACCGCCAGCGGTACCTGAGCGCCACCGACCATGACCTCGGCGTTGACGTACAGACCCGGGGTCCAGCCGCCGTCGCTGGCATCGAAACTCGCCCACACCGTCAGCGCCTGGCCGGCGTTGCCGGCGGCGGGGGCGATGCGTGCGATGGTGCCCTTGACGCTGCGCTCGCCATCAATCGCCTTGAGGCGAACTTCCTGACCAACGCGGATATGCGCCAGGTCGCGCGGAAACACTGACAGCTCCGCCCACACCTGCGACAGATCGCTGATCGTCAACAGCGGTCTGTCGCCAGCCTGCTGGCCGGGATTGGTCATGCGCGCCGTGATGACCCCGCCGATCGGCGCCGTCACGGTGTAGACCTGTAGCGAATCGTTGGATTCCACGCGCGCCAGCACCTCGCCGGCGCGCACGGTATCGCCCACCGACTTGCTTACGCTCTTGACCAGCCCGGGAAAGCGCGCTGCCACATCGCGCACCGCGTCCGGGTTGGTCGCAATCTTTCCGTACAGCGGCAGCAGGTCGCGGATCAGGCGCGGGCCGGCGGTATCCGTGCCGATACCAGCGGTCCCGGCGCTCTGGGCGGCGATGGTGACCCGGCCTTCGTAACTGTCGTACGCCCAGCGATGGGTGTTGCCCTGAAACGTGGCCTGCACGTTCACATCGAAGGAATGCGGCTCGGTCACCACGCCGTCGCCGCGCAAAAAATCCTCCTGCGGCGCGAAGCGGAACAGGTTTTTCTCGCCGTCCAGGCGGCCCAGTTCGACCGTCAGTTGAACGGCGTCCGGGGCCACGGGTTTGCCCTTGCTCGTCACCCAGGCGCGGTATTCCGGCGGCACGCCGGATTCAAAGATCGCCAGCTCGACGACGAAGTCGCCATCCGTCAGCAGACGGCCGTTGTGCGGGCCTTTGGGCGCTTCTTGTGTCGCGGCGGCGCTGTGTTCGGACTCCACGGCGGGAGGATTGGCGTCGGCGGGCGCTTCAGACTGGCCGCAGGCGGCCAGCGTCAGGCCTAGCAGGGCGACCAGGGTCCAGGGATACAGGGTGTGTTTCATGGCTGGCTCGATGCGGTGGCGGCCGGTCCCGGCGCGGGTGCGCCGGTGAGGCGCTGGATTTCGATCAGATAGCCGTGGTACTCGGACGCCGCTTCGATCAGGCGACGGCGCTGGCTGGCCCATTCGGCCTGCGCGTCACGCAGTTCGAGCAGCGAGTAGCGACCGCGTTGGTAGGCATGGCGGGTCTGTTCAAGTGCCTGCTCCACCGCCGGCACCACCCGCTCGCGCTGTGCCTCGACCTCGACCCGGGCGTGGTTCAGCTCCTGCCAGATTTCGTACAGCCGGGCCTGCGCCTTGAGCATGGCCTGTTCGCGTTCGGGTCCGACCTGGGCCAGGCGCGCTTCGCTTTCAAGGATGTTGCCGCGCTCGCGCGGGGCGCCAAACAGCGGCATGGAAGCGGAGAAGATCAGGCCCACGTCGTCACTCGTTTCCAGCCGGCGAATACCGGCGCCCAGCGTCAGGCCCGGCGTGCGGCGTGCCTGCGCCAGGCGCAGCTCCGATTCACGCAGGCGCGTTTCGCTGGCAAAGCGCAGCAGGTCCGGCGTGGCCTGCACCTGTGCCAGCAGGGTTTCGAAGTCCGCTACCGGTGGCAGGCGCAGCAGGTCGCCCTCGGCCAGGCCGAAATCGGCCTGCATGCTGCCGGTGGCGGCGGCCAGATGGCGGCGCGAGGACAGCAGCTCGTGCTCGGCGTGCTCCTCGGCCAGCCGCGCGCGTTCCAGCGAGATCTGCGCCCGCAAACGCTCGGCCAGCGGCACGCGCGCCGCCGCGACCCGCCGTTCGACCTCGGCAAGCGTGCTCGTGGCAAGCCCGGTCGCCTCGCGCGTGATGCCAAGCTGTGCCTGATCCGACAGCACGTGCACGAAGCGGCGTGCCACGTCCGCACGCAGGTCCAGACGCGCAATGTCGGCGTCGGTGGCAACCTGTTGGCGACCCGCGGCGGCGGTTTCGATGCGCCGGTCGCGTAGGCCGCCGCGTTCGATCAGCTGGCTGAAGCCGAGCGTGGTCTCGGCGGCTGAATAGCCGCTGATCTCGCCGGTTCCGAAGGCGTTCTCGACCGTGAGGTTCAGCGCTGGCGCCGGACGGACGCCAGCCTGGACGGCGCGCCCGTCGGCGGCCTGCAACTGCGCCCGGTAGGACGCGAACAGCGGGTGTCGCGCCTGCGCCCGCGCCAGGGCCTCGGCCAAGGTGAAATGCGGTCCCGGATGATCGACGTGGTGCGCGTCGGGCGTCCCGGTCGCCGCAGCCAAAGGCACGCTGAGCGCGCCCAACATGGCCGCGCACAGCCACGCGCGGCGGATTGAGGAAGAAAACATGCAGCCTCCCGTGAGGGAATCGAAACAGGCGTCCGCGTACCGCGGACGGCGTGGGTTCAGGAGGCGTGCAGGGGCGGCCCGCGCGGGGGCGGGCGACAAAAGCGGGGTGGAGAAATGGCGACCCATGGCGGGTCGACGGGGCGTATCCGTAGTCGGGCAAGCAGAAGAACCACTAGCCAGAACGCGGCCAGCAGCAATGGCTGATCCAGGCTCGACTTGCCAAACTTGGTCAGCGCATCGCCAAGCAGCGACACGTCCCGATCCACGTGGTCCTGGCCGTCGTGATGCTCGGCGTGATGGCCGGCATCGGTCACATGCAAGCTGGCCGGTGGCTCGCCGCCATCGAAGCACAGATGCATGTGCGCGCCGCCCAGCCGCACAAACAGCAGCGCGACACAGACCAGTGTCAGTAACCAGGGGCGAGGCAAACAGCGCAGGGGCATGGCGCGAAGTCTAGCGGAATCCAGATACCGACGCGTGGTTTGCCCCGGCGGAGGGGCGACGCCTTCCAGGCCGCCCCTTTGCAAGAGCTGGCCGCAGCCGCTAGCCTCGCATCGCCCTTGGTTCGAAAGGAGACCGTTCATGCCCGTTCCGGCGCATATCTTGAGTGGTTACCGGGTGCTTGACCTGAGCCAGGTGGTGGCCGGCCCGACCACCGCACGCCTGATGGCCGAAATGGGCGCGGAGGTGATCAAGGTGGAGCTGGCGCCCGACGGCGATTTGTCGCGCCGGCTGCCCTATATCCGCGACGGGCGCAGTGCCTACTTCGTACAGCAGAACCGCGGCAAGAAAGGCCTGTGTGTGGACGTACGTACCCCGGCTGGCCGGCAGATTCTGAGCGATCTGGCGGCGCAGGTGGACGTGTTGATCGAGAATTTCTCCCCCGGCGCCATCGGCCGCATGGGTCTGGACTGGGACACCGTGCATGCGCTCAATCCACGCCTGGTGATGTGCTCGATCTCGGCCTTTGGTCAAAGCGGGCCGCTGGCCAATCTGCCGGGCTATGACTACATCGCGCAGGCCTACTCCGGCTTCACCAGCCTGATTGGCGAGCCGGATGGCTCGCCGTACTTTCCGCAGCTGGCCTTTGGCGATGCCGCCACCGGCGGTTTTGCGCTGGCGGCGGTGCTGGCGGCCTTGCTGCACCGCGAGCGCGGCGGCCCTGGACAGTATCTGGATATCAGCCTGCTGGATGTTTATGTCAGCGGCCAGGAAATCGGCATCCAGGCGGTGAGCGCGAGTGGCGGCAGCATCGTGCCGCGGCGCACCGGCCGGCAGCATTTTTCCGTGGCGCCGCTGGGTATTTTCAAGGGCGCACAGGGTTATCTGGTGATCGTTGCGCTCGGCAGGCAGTGGGATCAGCTGTGCCGCGTCATGGGCCAGCCGCAGCTCGCAACGGACCCGCGCTTTTCGGAAAACGCGACGCGGGTGGCCAACCTGCCCGCAGTCGTGACCCTGATCGAGAACTGGCTGGCCTCGGTCGGCGACGACGCCGAGGCGATCCGCCGGCTCGAAGCCGAGCGCGTGCCGGTGGCACCGGTGCTGTCGGTGGAGGAGGTGGTGAAGTTGCCCCACGCGCGGGTGCGGCGCACGGTGCGAACCATTTTCGATCGCGCGCTGGGCGAGTTCGACGTGCCCGGCGTGCCACTGCGTTTTTCGGCCTTTCCCGACGAACTGCCGCTGGAAGCGCCGTTTCTGGGCGAGCACAACGCGCAGGTGCTGGGCGAGTTGCTGGGCTACGACGCGGCGCATATCGGCGCGCTGCAAACGCAGGGCGTCCTCCAGTGGCGACCGGTATAAAAGGGTTCCTGACGCTGACGGGGTCAGTTCACACCACGCCGGCTGTGCGCAGGGCATCCAAGTCACTCGCTGCCAATCCCAGAGCGCCATATACCTGCGCGTTGTGCTCGCCCATGCGCGGCGCAGGGGCGCGAATGCGGGTCGGGCTGACCGAGAATTTTGGACACGGGCCGTAGCTGGTAAGTGTGCCAAAGACGGGGTGGTCGAACTCGGTCACGCTGCCGCGTTCGCGGTAGTGGGGTTCGGCCAGAATCTGTTCGAAGCTGGCAATCGGGGCACAGGTGATACCGGCGCCGTCCAGTAGCGCGAGCAGCTCCGCGAGTGGCTGACTTGCCGCCCAGTCGGCGACCATGGCATCGATGGCCTGCCAGTCCGCCATACGCCCGGAATAGTCGAGACCGGTCAGATCGTCGCGTCCCATCAGCGGGCACAGGCGCTTCCAGTGCGCGTCCAGTGCCGCATTGATGAAAATCCACTGCCCGTCCGAGGTACGAAACGCGTTGAACGGCGCGCCCGAATCGGTGGCGTTGCCCAGGCGTTTGGTCTCGTAGCCGGCATTGGCGGCACCCATCAGATGCAGGTCGGTGGTGTACAAGGTGACGTCGGCCAGGCTCACGTCCAGCCACTGGCCCTCGGCCGTCGCATCGCGATGGTGCAGGGCGGCGATGGCGGCAATAGCGCCATGCCAGGCGCACATATGATCCACGGTGGCATTGCCCGAGCGCAGCGGCCGGCCGCCCAGTTCGCCGGTCACCTGCATCATGCCGGCCATGGCCTGCGCCATCGGGTCGAAGCCCTTGCGGCTGGACCACGGCCCGAACTGGCCGAAGGCCGAGATGGACACCAGCACCACATCCGGCTTCACCGCTTTCAGATCGTCATAGCCAAGGCCCCAGCCAGCCAGAGTGCCGGGGGTGAAACTCTCGATCACCACATCGCTCAAGGCCACGAGGCGCTTGAACAGCGCCTGACCCTCGGGTTTGCGGATGTCCAGCGTGATGCCTTTTTTGCCGCGGTTGAAGGTGAGGTGCCAGACGCTGGCTTCCTTGCGTTGCGCCGGGTCGCTGCTGACGTAGGGAGGGATGTCGCGCGCCGGATCGCCGCTGCCCGGCAGGTCGATCTTGATCACCTCGGCACCTAGGTCGGCCAGAACCTGACCACACAGTGGCCCCGGCCCGTAGGCGGAGGCGTCCAGTACCCGCACGCCGACAAGAGGTCCGGTATCGGTTGCGGCCTGGGCGTAGAACTCGTCGGCGGTCATCAGATTACCCCCCTGGCGGTCAGAGCCTGGCGTTCTGCTGCGGACAGCCCGAGCAGTTCGCCGTAAACCTGTTCGTTGTCCTGCCCCAGGGCGGGCGCGACACTCCGCGGCTGGGCCGGAGTGCGAGAGAACTTGGTGGGAAATCCGTAATGACTGAGCGGGCCGTACGTCGGGTGATTCAGTTCCACCACACCCTCGCGCTCGCGGTAGTGGGCGGTCGCCAGAATCTGCGGGAACGACAGCACCGGCCCACAGGTGACACCCACGGCGTCCAGGCTCGCCTGCGCCTGGGCCAGCGGGCGGGCCGCCGTCCATTCGCCGAGCACCTCATTCACGAACGGGATATTGGCGGCGCGGGCGGCCCAGTCGCGGGTGCGCGGATCGTCCTTCAGGTCCGGCCGCTCGATCGCCTCGCACAGCCGCCGCCACAGGTGGTCGTATAGCGCGTGAATAAACAGGTACTCGCCGTCAGCGCACCGAAAAATGTCCAGCGGCGCGCCCAGATCGGTGCCGTTGCCACTGCGGCGGACCTGCATGCCGGCGTTGGCAACGCCCATCAGCTTGACGTCGCTGGAGCTGAGCATGGCGTCGATCAGGCTGGCGTCCACCCACTGGCCGCAGCCGGTGTTGCGCCGGTAGTGCAGCGCCGCCAGCGCGCCCAGCGCGCCTAGCCAGCCGGACATGTTGTCGGCAATCGCCAGCCCGACGCGCAGCGGCGGGCCATCGGCTTCGCCAGTGGCGGCCATCACCCCACCCATGGCCTGTCCGACCGGGTCGAGGCCGCGCTTGCCGCTGAGCGGTCCCCACTGGCCAAAGCCGGAGATGGACACATAAATCAGCTCCGGCTTGACCGCCTTGAGGTCGGCATAGCCCAGGCCCCAGCGAGCCATGGTGCCGGGCAGAAAATTCTCGATCACCACATCGGCCTGCGCCGCCAGCCGCCGGAACAGGTCCTGTCCCTCCGGTTGGCGCAAGTCCAGGGTCACCGCGCGCTTGCCGCGATTGAAGGTAAGTCCCCACACGCCGGACCACAGATCCTTGCCGTCGGCGCCGCAGACATAGGGTGGCCAGGCACGGATGGGATCACCGCCCTGCGGCTGCTCGCATTTGATGGACTCCGCCCCCAGGTCCGACAGCACCATGCCGCAGATGGGCCCTGCCCCGTAATTGGTGGCCTCCAGCACGCGAATGCCGGCCAGCGGGCCGCGCCCGTCGGTGCGGGCGTCTTTGTAGAACTCGGATTTGTTCATGGGTTCTTCCAATTACTCGTGTAAACACGCGGTCAGCTTGCCAACATTTGTGGACCGAACGTATCCAGAAAAATCCCCAGTGCGGTCCAACTCAGGCCAACAAGCGAGATCAGCAGGCCGTCTGTCATGGCCAGGTCCAACTTTTTATCCAGTTGCTTCTGGGCCGTCTCGCGCGTGGTCCTCTCCGACGCGATGCCGTCTTGGTTTCCATCGCTAAGTTCAAATAATGTCTTCAGAGCGGGATACACGTCGCGTGATATCTGCTCCATGTTCTGTGTCAACGCGGCAACCCGCTCCTCGAGCGGCCCATCGGTGGGTACAGGCATCAAGTTGCTGATCGGCGGGACACCCCGAGTGTCGGATGTCAAAAGTAAACTGAGCGAAATTGTGTCGCTCCTGGGCCGCCAGCGTGGGCGCTTGGCCCACCAATCGCCCGCCAGGGCTGCAATGGACGGTTTTCTGAAATCTCGACGCGTCTTGTCGAGACCGTAAACGCTGACCGACAGTCCAGCAAATTGCAGACCGAATGCTGTCAGCTCTGTCCAACCTTCCTGTCCCGAAATAAAGACGATAGCGAATACGGCCAGCCCCGCGGCAAACAGCCACAACAACCTTGCCTGCCAGAGCCAAACGCGCATGGCCCGTTGGAACCTGTAGCCCCGCTGAGCAATATCTTTGATCGACATAGTGGAATCAGGCCTTAATCCGTCCCACGTGCGGTACGCACGGCGCCAGCGGTATGCAGTCGCTCGATCTCGTCCGCCCCAAACCCCCAATCGGCCAGCAGCTCCCGGCTCTGCATGCCCGGTGCCTGTCCGGGGCCCTTGACCCAGCCGGGTGTGCGGGACAGCTTGGGCGCGGGTGCTGGCTGGTCGACGCCAGCCACGTTCACAAAGGACTCGCGCGCCCGGGCCTGTGGCTGGCTGGATGCCTCCAGCGGGCCGATGACTGGCGAGTAGCACTGGTCAGCGTTGAGCAGACGCTCGTTCCAGTAGGTCAGCGGCTGGGCACGAAAAATCTCGGTAATCCGCGCTTTCATGGCTGGCCATTGGGCGGCGTCCAGCTGGTCCGGCAGCGGCTGCTGGTCCAGGCCGAGCGCTTTCAGGAAATTCGCGTAGAACTTGGGCAGCACTGCCGCCACGGCGACCCACTGTCCGTCGGACGTGGGGTAGACGTTATAAAAGTGCGCGCCGCCGTCCACCATGTTCGAGCCCCGGCGCGGCAGGTGGTGGCCGGTGTGCAGCATGCCGTAGAACAGCGTGGCGATGTACGAGGCGGACTCCACCATCGAGCAGTCCACTACCTGCCCCTGGCCGGAGCGCTCGCGCTCGTACAGCGCGCACAGTACGCCGACGGTCAGCGCCATGCCGGCGCCGCCAAAATCGCCGGCCAGGCTCAGAGGGATCACCGGCGCGCCATCCGGATCCGCGCCGATCATGGCCAGCACACCGGACAGCGCGATGTAATTGATGTCATGCCCAGGGGAGTGGGCCAGCGGACCGTCCTGGCCATAACCGGAGACGCGGCCATAGATCAGGCGCGGGTTGGCGGCCAGACACGGCGTTGGTCCCAAGCCGAGCTTTTCCATGACGCCGGGCCGGTAGCCCTCCAGCAGTACGTCGGCCTGGGTGGCCAGGCGCATCACGGCGGCCACGCCGTCGGGATTTTTCAGATCCACCGCCAGCGAACGGCGGCCGCGATACAGCGGAATGCCCTCGGGCGGGATGCTCAGCGGGCCCTCCGGGCCGGCGTAATCCACGGCTTCGGCCCGGTCCACGCGCACGATGTCGGCGCCCATGTCGGAAAGCAGCATGGCGCTGAACGGGCCGGGGCCCAGGGAGGCGATTTCCACTACCTTGAGACCGGCCAGTGGGCCGGGGTGCCGGGCGCGGCCGGCTGTGGACTGGGCTTGGACCATGGCGCGTTCTCCTGCCGAAATGACCTGGACCCCGCCGGCTGGGCCGTGCCGGGTTCGAATGGACGCCGGGGATTATGTGCCGGTAGGGGGCGCCCGGTCAGTTGCCCGGCACTGGTGGTCCTGGCCTTTTAAGGTTGGCTGGTGCCACAACGCCTTAAGAAGGCGCTGAAGTATTCAGTGTTTCCCACAGCGCAAGGACGCGCTGCCAAAATCTGTGGCTGCAAGCCACGGATTTTGTGAGTCATCGGAAAAGCACGCTTTTTCGATGGCGGGCGCTGAGAAATCCAGGATGGATTTATTCAGCGCTTCCCTAAGGCGTGGCAGGTGCCGTCCGCAGCGTGGCGCAGTAGGCGTCGAGGATGGCGGGAACCCGCTGCGCGTCCTGGTCGAAGGCCAGCGCGTAGTGCTGCTTGTCCAGCAGCAGCCATAGGGGTGGCGTATCGGTGCCGTGACGCAGAATTTCCAGCCCGCAGCGCAGCTCCTTGGCCTTGAGCGTGGCGCGCACGTAGTCCATGTAGCCGGTTTTCAGTTCGTCGCGCGAACCGATGCGCACGGTGCCCGTGGGGCCCTGGAAAAGGACTTTCTCGCCGATGTCGTTGCCTTCCAGCACGTAACCCGGGGGCAGCGCCAGCACGCCATCGAACAGCCGTATGTAGACCCCGCCGGTGATCGGTGAGGGCGCCAAGGCCGGCGCGCTGGGTGCGTTTCCGGTCCAGGGTGTCCGCGTGCTGACGCAGGCGGCAAGCGACACTGACAGAGCGGCCAGGAGCAGAAGGCGCATCTTAGATCTCCCGCGCGAGCTGAGCGGCAAGGCCAATGTAATTGGCCGGAGTCAGGGCCGCCAGCCGGGCTTTCTCGTCCGCTGGCAGGGGCAGACTGTCGATGAACCCGGCCAAGGCGTCGGCGGTGATGGCTTGCCCACGGGTCAGGGCCTTGAGCTGTTCGTAGGGGTTTTCCACGCCATAACGACGCATGGCGGTCTGGATGGCTTCGGCCAGCACCTCGTGCGCGCTGTCCAGGTCGCGCGCCAGCGCCGCCGGGTCAACCTGTAGCTTGCCCAGGCCTTTTTGCAGTGACTGGCAGGCCAGCAGCACGTGGCCGGTGGCCACCCCAACATTGCGCAGCACGGTGGAGTCGGTCAGGTCTCGCTGGAAGCGCGAGATCGGCAGCTTGCGCGACAGGTGGTCCAGCAGGGCGTTGGCCAGGCCCAGGTTGCCCTCGGCATTCTCGAAATCAATCGGATTCACCTTGTGCGGCATGGTGGACGAGCCGACTTCGCCGGCCACCAGCTGCTGGCGGAAGTAGCCCAGTGACACATAACCCCACAGGTCCCGGCACAGGTCGATCAGGATCGTGTTGCAGCGGGCGAGGGCGTCGAACAACTCGGCCATCCAGTCGTGGGGCTCGATCTGCGTGGTGTAGGGGTTGAACTCCAGTCCCAGCCCGCTGACCAGTTGCGCTGCCAGCGTCGGCCAGTCGAGCTGCGGGTAGGCAGCCAGGTGAGCGTTGTAATTACCCACGGCGCCGTTGAACTTGCCCAGAATCTGAACCTGCGCCAGGCGATCTTGCTGCCGGCGCAGGCGGGCTACCACGTTGGCCAGTTCCTTGCCAAGCGTGGTCGGCGTGGCTGGCTGGCCGTGGGTGCGGGCCAGCATGGCGTAATCGGCGCAGGCATGGGCGAGCGTGGTCAGGCGCTCGATGATCTGCGCCAGTTGCGGCAACAGCACCTGCTCGCGGACATCACGCAGCATCAGCGCGTAGGCAAGGTTGTTGATGTCCTCGGAGGTGCAGGCGAAGTGCACGAAGCCACGGGCGGCCGCCAGCTCAGGCTCGCTCTGGAACTGTTCGAGGATGAAATATTCGAGCGCCTTCACGTCGTGGTTGGTGGACTCCTCCAGCGCCTTGACCCGCGCGGCAGCGGCCTGGTCGAAGTCGCTTTCGATGGCGGTCAGGCGCTCAAGCGCCTTTTCGCTCAGTGGTGGTAGTTCATTAATCGGCGCAGCGGCCGCTAATACACGTAGCCAGGCCAGTTCCACGCGCAGTCGATAACGGATCAGGCCGAACTCGCTGGCCAGTGGGCGCAGCGCGGCGGTTTTGTCCCGATAACGGCCATCAAGCGGCGACAGGGCGGTGAGATCGGAAGTCGGCATGGGGCTCCGGGCGCGACTGGCAGGTTTTTTGCACCGCCGAAAGCGGGGTCACTTGGCTATAATTCTAGCTTGTCAGCGTCAATCTCACGGCGCGGCCTGTCTATCGCCTGCCCTGGGCAGGATCAAAAACCCCCTCGGAGTCTTTATGGGCCAGTCCAAGTTCGCCGCCAGCCACCGCACGCTCACTCTTGCCAATGGGGACAGCGCGGCTTATTACAGCCTGCCGGCACTGGCTGAGCTCGGGTTTGGCGATCCGGCCCGGTTGCCGTATTCGGTCAAAGTGCTGCTCGAATCGGCGCTGCGCCACCAGGACCACGCGGCGCTGGAGCCACACCACGTCGAGGCGCTGTTGGCCTGGGGTCGCGGCGACCCGGACGCCGAGGTGCCGTTTATCCCCGGCCGGGTGATTCTGCAGGACTTCACCGGCGTGCCCTGCGTGGTCGATCTGGCGGCGCTGCGCAGCGCCATGGCCGCGGCCGGCAAGGATCCGAGCAAAATCGAGCCGCTGGTGCCAGTGGACCTGGTGATCGATCACTCGGTGCAGGTGGATTTCGCGGGCACCTCGCAGGCGCTGGGCAAGAACGTCGATCTTGAGTTCGAGCGCAACCTGGAGCGTTACGAGTTCCTGCGCTGGGGCCAGGCGGCGTTCGACACGCTCAGCATCATCCCGCCGTCGGTCGGCATCGTGCATCAGGTGAACCTGGAGCATTTCGCGCGCGGCGTGCTGCGTGGCAAGGACGGCGTGCTGTATCCGGATTCGCTGGTCGGCACCGACTCGCACACCACCATGATCAACGGCCTGGGCATTGTCGGCTGGGGCGTCGGCGGCATCGAGGCCGAGGCCTGCATGCTGGGCCAGCCGATCTACATCAAGATGCCGCAGGTGGTTGGCGTGCGCCTGACCGGCGCCCTGCGCGAGGGCGTCACGGCCACTGATCTGACCCTGACGCTGGTGCAGATGCTGCGCAAATTCGGCGTGGTGGAGAAATTCGTCGAGTTCTTCGGGCCGGGTCTGGATGCCCTGCCGCTGGCCGACCGCGCCACCATTGCCAATATGGCACCCGAATATGGCGCCACGATTGGTTTTTTCCCGGTCGATGCCGAGGCGCTCAAGTACCTGAAAAACACCGGCCGCCCGCCAGAAGTCCTGGACGAAGTGGAGCGCTATTACCACGCCCAGGGCATGTTCCGCACCAGCGACAGCCCCGACCCCCAGTTCACCGACGTGCTGGAGCTGGACATGGGCACGGTCGAACCGAGCCTGGCCGGACCCAAGCGCCCACACGACCGGGTCGGCTTATCCAAGGTCAAGGAAAGTTTCCTGGCCGCGCTGTCGACGCCGCTCGACAAGGACGGCTATGGCCTGCCTGCCGATCAGCTGGGCGCCACCGGGCCGGTGGCCGGCACCGGTGACACCTTGCACCACGGCTCGGTGACTATCGCCGCCATCACCTCCTGCACCAATACGTCGAATCCGTCGGTCATGGTCGGCGCCGGACTGGTGGCCCAAAAGGCGGTGGCGCGCGGCCTGAGCATGCCGGCCTACGTCAAGACCAGCCTGGCGCCCGGCTCGCGGGTGGTCAACGAGTACCTGGCCAAGGCCGGGCTGCTCGAACCGCTCAACGCCCTGCGCTTCAACATCGTCGGCTACGGCTGCACGACCTGCATCGGCAACTCAGGCCCCCTGGACGAGCCGGTGGTGGATGCCATCAACGCCAATGGCCTGGTGGTCGCGGCGGTGCTGTCAGGAAATCGCAACTTCGAGGGCCGCGTCAGTCCCCACACGCGCGCCAACTACCTGGCCTCGCCGCCGCTGGTGGTGGCCTATGCACTGGCCGGGCGGGTCGACATCGACTTCGAGCGCGAGCCGATCGGCACCGGCAGCGACGGCCAGGGCGTGTACCTGCGCGATATCTGGCCGAGCGGTGCCGAGGTGGCACAGGCCATGGCCGCCGCCAGCGATCCGGCCCTGTACCGACAGGAATACGCCAACGTGGCACAGAGCAACCCGGAATGGAACGCCATCGCCGCGGACACCAGCTCGGCCGTGTACAACTGGCGCGAGGATTCCACCTACATCCAGCAGCCGCCGTTCTTCGAACAGTTCCCGCCGCAGCCGTCGGCCATTGCACCGGTTCGCAATGCCCGCGCGCTGCTGATGCTGGGTGATTTCGTCACCACCGATCACATCTCTCCGGCCGGTAACATCGCGGCCGGCACGCCGGCGGCGCAGTATCTGCTGGAGCACGGCGTGCAAAAGAAAGACTGGAACAGCTACGGCTCGCGGCGCGGCAATGATCGGGTCATGACCCGTGGCACGTTTGCCAACATCCGCCTCAAGAATGCGCTGGTGGCGCCCAGGGAAGGCGGCTGGACAAAGTACCTGCCGACCGGCGAGGAGCTGTCCGTCTACGACGCCGCCATGCGCTACCGCCAGGATGGCACGTCCTTGATCGTGCTCGCCGGCAAGCTGTATGGCGCCGGCTCGTCGCGCGACTGGGCCGCCAAGGGCACCCTGTTGCTCGGCGTGCGCGCGGTGCTGGCCGAGAGCTTCGAGCGCATCCACCGCTCGAACCTGATCGGAATGGGCGTGCTGCCGCTGCGCTTTCGTGCCGGCGAGACCGCCGAATCGCTGGGCATCCAGGGCGACGAGGTGTTCTCGCTGCCAGATCTCGGCGACCAGTTGAAGCCTGGCCAGACGCTGAAGCTGGGTATCACAACAGCCGACGGCGCCACGCGCGAGGTGCCGGTGATCGCGGGCATCGACACGCCGATCGAGGTCGAGTACTACCGCCACGGCGGCATCCTCAACTATGTGCTGCGTCAGTTCATGGCGGCGGCCTGAACCGGAGCTTTCCGTATGGATCCCTCACAGCCCAGCGACAGCGCCCTGATCGATACCTCCGGAGCGGTCCAGAAAGCGCTGGCGGTCAACCTGAATCCGCAGCAGTACGGCAGCATTGTCGAAATCGGGGCCGGCCAGGAAACCGCTCGTTATTTCTTCCGGGCGGGTGGCGCGGCGGGCACCGTGGCCAAGACCATGTCGGCCTACGACATGACTTTTTCCGATGCCATCTACGGCCGCGCACCGGGCGGGCGTTACGTCAGCCGGGTGCGCCTGGGGCGAATGCTGGACCATGAGTACGGCCTGCTGATCGAGCGCCTGCAAGGCCGGCGCGAAACCGACACGACGTTCTTTGCATACGCCGCGACCGTTGCGGCGCAGGGTTTCAAGCATCGTCAGGAGTGCCACGGCTGGCTGGGCGTGCGCATACAGCTCACCCCAAACGGGCCGGCGAACGACATCGTGCTGCACGTGCGCATGCTGGACCACGACGCCCGCGGCCAGCAGGAGGCGCTCGGCGTCCTGGGCGTGAACCTGATCTACGGCGCCTTCAACCATGCCGACTCGCCGGAAAAGCTGATCGAGAGCCTGGCCGATGACCTGTCCGGAGGTGCCGCCGCCGGTTCGGACCGGATCGAAATCGACATGATCGAGTTCAGTGGCCCGGCGTTCGCCGAGTGCGAGAACCGCCTGCTGAATCTGCACCTGATCCGCAGCTGGCTGACACGCGCCATCATGTTTGACCCGGACGGGCACGTGGTGCAGCCCGGCGAGGCGCTGCGGCGCAAGGATGTGCTGGCCGTGCGCTCGAACTTTCGCCCGGTGACCCGTCGCCACGAGGACATGTTCATCGCCGGCCTCGCCGCTTTCGGCGGCGACAGCGAGGACGTGCTGCCGGTTGCCGAGATGACCATGGCAACCGTCATGGAGGACGACGACCACGTCGACTACGCGGACTTCCTGGCCCGGGTGGATACCCTGACCGCGCTCGGCTACCACGTGCTGGTGTCGGACTATTTGCGCTATTTCCGCCTGCGGGCGTTCCTGCGCCGCTACACACAGGGGCGCATCGGAATCGTGGCGCGCCTGGAGAACCTGCGGGACATCTTCAGCCCGGCGTTCTACGCCGATCTGGAAGGCGGCATTCTGGAGGCCTTCGGCCGGCTGTTCTGCGACCAGACCTCGATGTACGTGTATCCGGGCAAAGCCGCCGATGGCAGCCTGATCACCGCCGACAACTTCGAGCCGGACCCGGCCGTGCACCACATCTATCGGCACCTGCAGGAGCAAGGCCGCATCCTGGCGCTGCCCGGCATTGACCCGAGCGTGATGGATATCGATTGGCGACAAGTGTTGCCGGCGCTGCGTGCCGATGCCCCAGGGTGGGCCATGCAGGTGCCGCCGGTAGTGACCGAGCTGATCCGTAACCGGGGCCTGTTCGGATTCCCGCGCAAGGAAGCGGAGTAGGGGCCGGGCTATTGTTTCAGACGCGACTGTGTTTTGTGGCAGGCGCAGTAGCCTGACCCGCCCGTTCTCTGTCGGCTCTTTCGGTGTGTGGTATCCGAAACGACGCTGGTCTGGTGCGGACCGAGCAGACGATTACCGCGCTGATCATCGGCGCACTTAAGCCATGGCACCTGGAGCACGCCCTCGCCGCGGCATCGTTCAAACTCACGCCGGAGGAGCTCCCGATGCTGGATCAAGCCTACGTACGGCATCCGGTGGCTGGTTTTTTCTTGAGGCATTGTGCCCCGGGGCTAACCTCTCTTTGAAAAGCCGTGGTCCATCCCCGATTTGCCGCTCCACGTTAGAGGTGGGCCAGACACCGGTGTCGATCGGTACGCCGCTACTGGCCTACGGCGATAATTTCATGAAGCACCATATCCAATGCCAGGTTCAGACCGGTATCGGGCTGGCGTCGGAACTCGGATATGTAGCCCCAAAAGATTAATTTCTCGCGTTCATATGCAAGCAGGTATAATTCAGCGAACATACCATTATTTAAGCGATAGCGATGAAAATCGAAGGTCCGGCTGGTTACCGACGCTGCGTGTGTGGAAAGCGGTGGCAGGCCCAGCCGCGAAACCGCTTCGGCTTTTGACAGACCTTTGTCAAGGACCGACAGCTGCGGATGAGCTATCTGCGGTCCCACGCATCCGGAAAGCAGGAGCACCACGGTCGCGTGTAATAAACCTCGCCAAATACACCGGGTCATTTCTTTTTCCTGGCGTCTTCAAGCAGGCGTTTAACAACAGGCATAATTGAACTGACTTCGGAGTCCGGATCTTTGCTCAGTTCTTCGAGCGTTCCCCAGGCGTGTATTGCTTTTGACGGCATGCGTTGAATAACGACGTAGTCTGTCGTGATGGATACGGGCACGAAGATTGGAATACAAGTCGGAGTGCATACCATGGACATTTCTTGCCGTGATCCGGTATGAAGGCTGTAATGGCGAGCGAAATACGCTTGTTCGTTTTCAACAAACTCGTATTGCGCGATAATCGTCGCATTCGCTAGGACGCGGTCGAGGTCGGCAGGTGTAGAATCTCGTGAAATTGAATTAATCTGCGCGCGCTGCAGCGGGACCGACGGAGCACAGGCCACAAGTCCATTACACACCAATAGAAGTAAAATACCACGCCAAATATACATACTCATCTCCCAGAGAACTCATTTGATAAATCGTGCCGTGACTCCATCGGACGCTAGTTCATATGCGGCGGCTTTCAGTTGTGCAACTTGTGCCTGATCTGAGTGCTCACGATTGAATCTGCCACTATAAGATTTGTCGTCAATCGTTTTTGGTGTAAATATTTCCCACTCTCCACTTCGTACATCTATGACTGCCACTTTTAATCGGATTCTCATTTTCTGCGATTCATCAGGAACCGCTGATCCAATAATCGGAAACCAAGAAACCGACTTCGTAGCCAGATTCTCTATTCCAGACTCCAAAACGCCCCAATAAACGACAATTGTTCCAATACCTGCTTTTGCAGCCGATAATCGCAATGACTTCGAGTAACTTTGATTATCCGGCTTATCTTTCTCCGGTACACCCGTAAATACTGATACAGAAAATGATTTCTCCATCTGTTCGGTTATCTCCTGATCGGGAATCATTGCACCCGACTGAATCAGTAGTATCGGATCACCCTTCCTCAGAAACTTTCTGCTTGGAGTTTCGACAAATGCCTTCTTAATATCGTCATCCGATATATTGGAACCGGAATCGACGCCCAAGATATCAAATTCGCTTATCTCGCCTTTGTAAAGCGGGTTCGATTGATTGGCGCCGTAGTATCCATGTCCTGGGTATCCAGAATCAGATATCGACCGTGTAGCGAATCCTGCAATCAGGGTAATAGTCGATAAAAGAAGAGCCATTTGTGCTTTCATAATATCTCTCCTT
>NZ_JBFIII010000027.1 GCF_041601295.1 Immundisolibacter sp. | reverse complement strand
GGCCGGCAGCCGGCGTGGGCTCTTGGGCGCGCGGATGCCGGCAGCCGGATCGGCCCGCAGGCTGCCTGCATCAATCAGATGGCGGTAGTAGCTGCGCAGCGCGGCCAGCAGGCGCGCGATGCTGCGCCCGGACAGTCCTTCACGGGCGAGCGCGGCCACCAGGCTGCGCATCTGGGGTGGCGTCAGCGCGGCCAGGGTCGGCGCCCCCAGGGTCGGCAACACGTGCTGACAGCGCAGCAGGTCGCGCCGATACGCGGCCACCGTATGCCGGCTGACCCGTTGCTGGTCGCCCAGCGCGGCAAGAAACACCTCGATGGACGAGGACTCGCTCACTCGGCCAGGCGACCGTGCCAATGTGCGCCCATCAAGCGGGCCAGGCGGTCCAGGAACAGCGTGCCCAGCTCCGGGCTGAAGCGCTCGACATCGCGGGCGCCAAGTAACAACAGGGCGCCCGTGCGACCGGTGGGTAGCGGCAGCACGGCGGCCGAGCCCAGTTCCTCGCCAAGGTAGGCGTGTACGGTCGGCAGGTCGCCCGGCGGCAAGCAGCGCGCTTTGCCATGCTCAAGGTCGGCGGCGAACGGTGCCGGATCGAAGTCGGTGATCACCTGTTTGAGCGCCTCCGGCGGTGCCACCGGTGTCAACACCCGCACGACGTCGGTACCGAAATCGCGTTTCAGGTGCGTTTCGAGGGCGTGTAGTACGGCGGCCATGGCGTGGCAGGCGGCCAACGCCACGGCGAGCTCGAACAGCTTGCCGTACTGGTCGTCGTGCCGGTGCGCGGCATCGATCACGGCGTCCAGGCGCGCGGTCAGGGCATGGTTGCGCTCGCGCAGGGCGGCGACCTGACGCTCGACCAGCGATACCGCCCCACCCGTTGGGTGCGGCACGTTGAGCGCTTCGAACACTTGCGGGTGCTGTTCCAGAAAATTCGGGTTCAGCAGCAGATAGGCGGCCACCTGGGCGGCGTCGGCAGCGGGTTTCATGGTGGATTTATTCATTGGCGAAGCGTGCCCTCGAAGACGGTGACGGCCGGACCCGTCAGAAATACCGGGGTGTCCGGCCCAGCCCAGGCCAGGCGCAGGGCACCGCCAGCAAGGTGCAGCGTGGCGGTTGGTCCGAACATGCCCCAGCGGTAGCCGGCGACGAAGGCCGCGCAAGCGCCCGTGCCGCAGGCCAGAGTTTCGCCAACACCGCGTTCGTAGACGCGCAGCCGCCCTTCGTTCTGGCCAAGTACTTGCAGGAACCCCACGTTGACGCGCCGCGGGAAGCGGGTATGCCCCCCCAGCTGCGGGCCAAGCGTTGCGACCGGCGCCGTGGCGACATCGTCCACCCGCAGCACGGCATGCGGGTTGCCGATGGCCAGCGCGGCGACGCGCACCGGGCCGCCGGCCAGCTCAATCGTGTAGTCCAGGGCTTCGGCTGGGGCATCGAATGGAATACGCGCCGGCTCAAAACAGGGAATGCCCATGTCCACCCTGACCTCGCCATCGGCCAGCAGCTGTGGCCGGATGAGCCCGCCCAGGGTATCGAACATCAGGCTGGTCTTCTCGCTTAGCCCCTGGTCGTGCACAAAGCGTGCGGCGCAGCGGGCGCCATTGCCACAGTGTTCCACTTCGCCGCCGTCGGCGTTGAAGATGCGGTAGGTGAAGTCGGCATCGTCTCGCCGTGGCGCCTCGATGAGCAGTAGCTGGTCGCAGCCCACGCCAAAGTGGCGGTCGGCGATGGCGCGTACCTGGGCTGGGCTCAGATCGACCTGCTGACGCACGCCGTCGATGACCACGAAATCATTCCCCAGACCATGCATCTTGGTGAATCCGAGAGTCGCCGCAGGGGTACTCATGGCGCCTCGCCCAGGCGCGCGCGACCGGCGTAATCCCGCGCAAACTGCCAGGCGCTGCGGCCACTGCGACTGCCGCGCGTCAGCGCCCACCGCAGCGCCTGCTCGCGCATGTCGGCCGGTTCGCTGACCGCGCAGCTCAGACGCGTCAGCCAATGCCGCACGATATCCAGGTAGCGGTCCTGGTCGAAGGGGTGAAACGCCAGCCACAGTCCGAAGCGCTCGGACAGGGCGATCTTCTCTTCCACCGCCTCGGCGAAGTGGATTTCCTCGCCGACGTGCCGGGTCAGGGTGTTTTCTTCCTGGTATTCCGGCAGCAGGTGGCGACGGTTGGAGGTGGCGTAGATCAGCAGGTGCTCACGCCCGCCGCTGAGCGAGCCATCGAGCGCGACTTTAAGTGCCTTGTAAGCCGGCTCGTCGCTGCCGAAGGACAGGTCGTCGCAAAACACGATGAAGCGCTGCGGCAGGCCCGACACCGCTGCGGCGATGTGCGGCAGGTCGACCAGGTGATCCTTGTCCACCTCCAGCAGGCGCAATCCGCTGCCCGCATAACGCGTCAGCAGCGCCTTGATCAGCGAGGACTTGCCGGTGCCGCGGCTGCCCCACAGCAAGGCGTCGTTGGCCGGTGCGCCGGCCAGGAACTGGCGGGTGTTGCGATCGAGCGCGGTTTTTGCGCGATCGATGCCCATCAGGTCGTCAAACTGCGCCGGCTGCGGCTGGTCGATGGGCAGCAGCAGGCCATGGCCGACGCGCCGCGCCTGCCACCGGGCCGCCAGTGTGTGCTGCCAGTCGATGTCGACGGGCGGTGGCGGCAGCAACGCTTCGACGCGGTCAAGCAGGGTTTCGGCGCGGCTGGCGAGTCTGGTAAGTTGATCGTTCATTCGGCGGCGGCGTTCACAGCGTGCTGCATTCTACCTACTCGTTATCGTTCTACCGCTCCTGGGACCTCGCATGTCTGTTGCCTCCGATCCTGTCACCCTGTTGCCAGCGGTGATTGAAATTGCCCGCCGCGCCGCCGCCGCCATACTGGAAGTCTACGAGAGCGAGTTCGCGGTTGAGCAAAAGGACGACCGTTCGCCGTTGACGGCGGCCGACCGCGCCGCCCACGTTCTGATCGTAGCCGGCCTGCGCGCGCTGACGCCACAGTGGCCCGTGCTGTCGGAAGAGTCCGACAGCATCCCGTATCCGCAGCGCCGTGCCTGGCAACGCTACTGGCTGGTGGACCCGCTGGACGGCACGCGCGAGTTCGTGAAGCGTAACGGCGAGTTCACGGTGAACATCGCGCTCATCGATGGTGGTAAACCGCTGCTGGGCGTGGTGCAGGTGCCGGTGCGTGGCGAGGTCTACGCGGCGGCAGAGGGCGCCGGTGCGTGTCATATCGCCGCCGACGGCAGCCAGCGCCGCTTACAGGTCAGTCGTTACGATGGCGGCCCACTGCGCGTGGTAGCCAGCCGCTCGCATGCCAGCCCCGAGCTCGCGGCGGTGCTGGCGACCTTGCCGGGGCACCTGATCGTGCCGATCGGCAGCTCACTCAAGATCTGCCTGGTGGCAGCGGGCGAGGCGGATTTTTATCCCCGCCACGGACCCACCAGCGAATGGGACACCGCCGCCGCGCAGTGCGTCCTGGAGCAGGCCGGAGGTGAGCTGACCGATTTCGCCCTGCAACCGCTGCGGTATAACAAGGTGTCGCTGCTGAATGTTCCGTTCGTGGCGTTCGGCGCCGGGCAACGACCCTGGCAGGCCGCGCTGCAAGCCCGCTAGCGGCCAGGGTGCTTTTGCGGGCAGACATGGGGTCGTGTCTGCCTGTTCGGGTCGGGGCATGGGCACTGACCTTCCGACCAATACCTGGCGCTAATGCTGGCCTAGCATTTGGCGCCGCTGATACCTACGAGACGCAGCATGATTCTCATTCTTGACGAACAAGTTCATCCGGGAACACCGCTGTTCGAGGCGATCATGGAGTATCTGTCGCATCGGTCCGGTGTCAGCGCCCGCGTGCACGAAGTGAAAGGTGATCTGCAAACCCTGACCGAGATTTACCTGATTGGTGATACTGCCACCCTGGACCGGGAGGAAATCGCCGAACTGGCGGGTGTCGACCGTGTGGTGCGGGTGTCTCGCGAGTACCGCATCCTGGGTCGCCACAAGGACGATTTCCGGCCGAGCGGTTTCGAGTACAACGGCGTCAGCTTCAGCCAGGAGACTTTCGAGCTGTTCGCCGGCCTGTGCGCGGTCGACAACCGCGATCACGTCGACCGCACGTTTCGCGCCTTGGCAGCGCAGGGCCTGCGCTGCGCGCGCATGGGCGCCTACAAGCCGCGTACCAGTCCGTATGCGTTTCAGGGTCATGGCGCGGCGTGCCTGCCGTTCGTGTTCGAATCCGCGGCCAGCCATGGTGTGCGCGTCATCGCCATGGAAGTCACGCACGAGAAACACATTCAGGAGATCCATGACGCGTTGGCCGCGGCCGGCAATGGCACCGGTGTCATGCTGCAAGTAGGTACGCGCAATACGCAGAACTTCGAGCTGCTCAAGGCGATCGGTCGCCAGCATGAATTTCCGGTGCTGTTCAAACGCGGTTTTGGCATCACCCTGGAAGAGTCGCTCAACGCCGCCGAGTACCTGGCCAGTGAGGGCAACCAGCGGGTGGTGTTCTGCCTGCGCGGAGTGAAAAGCAATCTTGGCGAACCGCATCGCAATCTGGTGGATTTCGCCCAGGTGCCGGTGGTCAGGCGCCTCACGCGTATGCCGGTGTGTGTGGATCCCTCCCATGCGGTCGGTCGTCGTGACCTCAGCCCGGACGGGATCGAGGACATCCATCACGCCGCCGTGCAGGGTGTCGTCGCCGGCGCCAATATGGTGCTGGTGGACATCCATCCGGAGCCGGGCAAGGCGCTGGTCGATGGTCCGCAGGCGCTCACCCTGGACGAGTTGCCGCTGTTCGTGGAAGACCTGAGGATCGCCCGCGAGGCCTACCTGAAACGTCGCGCTGCCCATGAACGGGCACGGTCACCGGCGGAACTGCCGAAGCCAGCCGACTCGCAGCCAGCGTGATCGAAACGGCCACCGCTAGGTCAGCTACCGTGGCTGTCAGATAATCCCCGCTCTGAGGCGCTACGGTAATCGCCGTGGTCAAGGCGCTGCCGCCGCGCGGCGCTGATGGGGAGGCAGGATGACGGCAGGTGACCACGGAGGGGCGGCGCTGGTTTTGGCGGCCGCCGTGTCGACAGCGCTGCATCAGCGGCTGGTGCAGCGCACCGCGGCCGGGCGGGATATTGATAATCACCAGATGGCCGTGCGTCGCTACGCCGGTCTTGCGGCGCGCGTGGCGGCGGCGCGGGCGCTCACGCACTGGGCGACCGCCCAGGCTGCCCCGGGCCTGTCGGCAACGCTGTTTGCCGCCGAGGTAGCCTTTGACGCCGTGCATATGGCGGAAAGACACCAAGCCGATTTTGGCCTGACGGCCGCGGACGTGGCGGCGTTGTGCCTGCCAGGCTCGCGTGAGGCCCTGGCGGCGACGCTCGCCGAGTCCAACTTCCGCGCCGTGGCGGCGCAAGGCGAGGTTGAACAGTACGCCAACCACGGTGCGCTGGTCGCTGCCGATGCCGAGCTGATCGCCGCGCTGCGGGACTCGACGCGCCGATTTGCCGCCGAACGGGTGGCGCCGCTCGCCCAGCACATCCATCTCGAAGACCTGCTGGTACCGGAAGATCTGATCGGCGCCATGGCCGAGCTTGGATTTTTCGGCATGTCGATTCCGGCCGAGTACGGCGGTACCGGCATGAGCAACCTGGCCATGGTGGTGGCTACCGAAGAACTGTCATGCGCCTCGCTGCCGGCCGCCGGCAGCCTGATTACCCGCCCGGAGGTGCTGGCCAAGGCGCTGCTGGCTGGCGGTACACAGGCACAGAAACAGCGCTGGCTGGGACCGGTGGCGCGTGGCGAACTGATGGTTGGTGTGGCGGTGACGGAGCCCGATACCGGCTCCGATGTGGCTGCGCTGCGTTGCCGGGCGACTGCGGCGACCCAGGACGGCGTGGCCGGCTGGGTGATCGACGGCGCCAAGGCGTGGAGCACCTTCGCCGGGCGGGCCGACGTACTGGCGCTGCTGGCGCGCAGCGATCCTGATCCGGCCGCCGGCCACCGCGGACTGTCGTTGTTCATCGTGGAGAAGGAACGTTGCCTCGGGCATGCGTTCGATCTTCGCCAGCCGGGCGGTGGGCGGCTTACCGGCAAGGCCGATCGCACGCCAGGTTATCGGGGCATGCACTCGTTTACCTTGCAGTTCGAGCGCTGGTTCGTACCCGGCGACCGGCTGGTGGGCGAGGCGGGTCGCGGTTTCTATTACCAGATGGCCGGTTTCGCCGCCGGGCGCCTGCAGACCGCCGGTCGTGCCACCGGCCTGGCCCAGGCCAGCCTGCAAGCTGCTGGGGAATATGCGCAGCAGCGGCGGCAGTTCGGGCGGCCGATCGGCGAGTTTCAGAGCACCGCTTATGAACTTGGCTGGATGGTGATGCGCACCGAGGCGGCACGCCAGCTCAGCTACGCCGCGGCGAGTGCCATGGATGCCCGCGCCGCCGATGCCGGGCTGCTGGCTGCGATGGCCAAACTTTACGCTTGCCGGGTCGCGGTGGATGTGTCGCAGCGGGCGCAGCTGCTGCACGGTGGCTGGGGCTACGCGGAGGAGTTCCCGATTGCCCGTTATGTGGCCGACGCCCAGGTGCTGCCGATTTTCGAAGGCGTGGAGCCGATCCTGGAACTGAAGGTCATCGGTCGCCAATTGCTCGCGGGCGGCACGTGAGTCCGGGGGCCCTGGCTGGGCTACGGGTGTTGGATTTGTCACAGGTGTTGGCGGGGCCGTTCTGCACGCAACTGCTGGCCGACCACGGCGCCGAGGTGATCAAGATCGAACCGCCGGAGGGCGATCCCGCGCGCCGTTTCGCGCCGTTCCGGGCGGATGATCACGAGCGCGCTTTCGGCGGCTATTTCCAGAGCATCAACCGCGGCAAGAAAAGCGTGGTGCTGGACCTGAAGGCCCCGTCCGGGCGCGCCGCACTCCTGAAGCTGGTGGCGAGCGCCGACGTGCTGGTCGAGAACTACCGCGCCGGCGTAATGGAACGCCTGGGCCTCGGCTTTGAGGTATTGGCGCAGATCAACCCGCGCCTGGTGTACGGGGCCATTCGTGGCTTTGGTGACCCGCGCAGCGGCGAGAGTCCCTACAACGACTGGCCCGCCTTCGATGTGGTGGCTCAGGCCATGGGCGGCATCATGGGGATTACCGGCCCGGCCGCCGACGTGCCGCTGAAAATTGGTCCGGGCGTCGGCGACACGGTGCCGGCATTGATGCTGGCCTTCGGCATCCTGGCCGCGGTTCGCCACGCCGAGCGCAGCGGCCAGGGGCAGTTTCTGGACATTTCCATGATTGATGGCGTGCTGGCCCTGTGCGAGCGGCTGGTGCACCAGTACAGCTACACCGGCGCGGTGGCTGGTCCGGAGGGCAACGGCCACCCGCTGCTGTGCCCGTTCGGGCTGTTTCGTGCGGCGGATGGCTGGGTCGCTGTCGGCTGCCCCACCGACAAGTTCTGGGTCGAGCTGGCCCAGGCGATCGGCCGCCCGGAACTTGCCACAGACCCGGCCTACGCAACCAATGCCGCGCGCCTGGAGCGGCGCGCCGATGTGACCGCCGTTGTCGAAGGCTTCACCCGTTCGCGCAGCAAGGCGCAGATCAAGGCCATATTCGGCGGCCGGGTGCCGTTCGGGCCGGTGCAGGATGCAGCCGAGATCTTTAACGACCCGCACTTTGCAGCCCGCGGCATGCTCGTGGAAGTGGAACAACCGGGCAGTGCCAGGCCGGTGACCATTGCCGGTGTGCCCGTGCATCTGTCCGCCACGCCGGGCGCGGTTCGCGGCCGGTCGCCCAGGCTTGGCGAGCACACGGCGCAGGTGCTGGCCGCTTTGGAGGCAGACTCCCCGTTATAAGGGCTTGTCATTGGCTGGGTTATTCCTGAGAATACACAAGCAATAGATTGCCTACGGAGAATTCGCCATGACCCAGGCGCTGGCCGCTGCCGTGTCCGACACGGGCCGGGTACTGACTCAGGCACTGATTGAAACAGCTGGCCGGCTACAGATCGGTCCGAGCGAGCTGAAGGCCATCATCGGCGTCAGTCAGCCGACCGCCTCGCGTTTGCTGAACGGGGCATACCAACTGGTGCCGGGCAGCAAGCCGTTCGAGCTGGCGGCCCATCTGGTTCGCCTGTACCGCTCGCTTGCCGCCATGGTTGGCGGTGACGACACCCTGGCCGGCCGCTGGCTGCGCAGCGCCAACCTGACTTTCGAAAACGCCCGGCCGATCGACGCCATCAAGCGCGTGGACGGGCTACTGCACGCCTGTGAGTACCTGGACGCCCACCGCGCTCGCGTCTGAGGCCGGACACTGGGCTGGCAGCGGCTGGCGGGCGGTGGAAGCCCAGCACCAGGTAGCCACGCTGCGTCTGGCGCGCGGCAACCTGGACGACCAGCGCTTGCTGGAAGACATCCTCGACACCGCCAAGCCGCCGGCTGCCAAAGCGGCGGGCGATCTGCACTGGCTGTTGGCGACGCCGTTTCGCTACCGGCCGCCGGTCGGCGGTTCGCGCTTTCGGGCGCGCACCCATCCGGGCGTGTTCTATGGCGCGCAGGACAGGCCCACCGCCTGTGCCGAGGCCGGGTACTGGCGTTTGCGATTTTTCCGCGACAGCGCGGGCCTGGCTGGCGAGTCGGCCACGGTAATGCTCACGCTGTTCGAATTCCACGCCGCCACTGACTACGCCCTCGATCTGACCACCGCGGTGTTTGCCGATACGCGGCTGGCGCTGACCGATCCGGCCGACTACAGCGTCAGCCAGGCGCTGGCCGAGCAGGCGCGCGGGGCGGGCATTGAGCTGATCCGCTATGGCTCCGCGCGGCAGGTGGACGGCGTGTGCCTGGCCCTGCTCACGCCGGAGCCGTTTCGGCAGGTGGCGCAGCCCTATCGCAATCAGCACCAGACCTGGCAGCTGACTGTGCTGCCGCCGACGCGGGTGGTGTGGGAGCGCGAACTGCACGCCGAGCGCTGGGAGTTTCGTTACGCCGGTGCCGCTTGAGACAATGCCGCTTCCCGTCGCCTGTCCCAGGACCTCGCCATGCACGTAGGCACCCCGCTCGCCGCCAATGCCACACGCGTCATGCTGCTGGGCGCCGGCGAGCTCGGCAAGGAAGTCATCATCGCCCTGCAGCGACTGGGCGTGGAGACCATCGCCGTCGACCGCTACGCCAATGCACCAGGCCACCAGGTGGCGCACCGCGCGCACGTGATCGACATGACCGACGGCGCGGCGCTGCGGGCGCTGATCGAGCGCGAGCGGCCGCATCTGGTGGTGCCGGAAATCGAAGCCATCGCCACGGCGACCCTGCTCGAAATCGAAGCCGATGGTCTGGCGGAGGTCATTCCCACCGCCCGCGCGGCCCAGCTGACCATGAATCGCGAGGGCATTCGTCGCCTGGCAGCCGAGCAGTTGGCCCTGCCCACCTCGCGCTACGCCTTTGCCGACAGTCTGGCGGGGCTGCAGGCGGCGGTGGCCGGCGGGGTCGGCTTCCCGTGCCTGGTCAAGCCAGTCATGTCTTCGTCCGGCAAGGGCCAGTCCCTGGTCCACGACGCCGCCGAACTTGAAACGGCCTGGGCGTACGCGCTCGCCGCTGGCCGGGTGCAGCAGGCGCGGGTGATCGTGGAAGAACTGATCCGCTTCGAGTACGAGATCACCCTGCTGACGGTACGCAGCCGCGGCGTCGACGGGGACATCGAAACCCATTACTGCGCGCCGGTTGGCCACCGCCAGGTGCATGGCGATTACGTCGAGAGTTGGCAGCCGCAGGCGATGAGCGAAACCGCGCTGGGACGTGCGCGGGACATTGCCGGGCGGGTAACGGCGGCGCTTGGTGGGCGCGGTATTTTCGGGGTGGAGCTGTTCGTGCGCGGCGACGAGGTGTGGTTCAGCGAGGTCAGCCCGCGTCCGCACGACACTGGCCTGGTGACCCTCGCCAGTCAGCGGCTGTCGGAGTTCGACCTGCACGCGCGCGCCATTCTGGGTCTGCCGGTCGATGTCGAACTGGTCAGCCCGGCCGCAAGTGCGGTGATCTACGGCCAGTTACAGGCGGTCGGCATCGGCTACGCCGGTGTCGAGCAGGCCCTGCGCATCCCGGGCACCGACATACGCCTGTTCGGCAAGCCCGAGTCCTTTCCCAAGCGACGCATGGGCGTGGCCCTGGCACGTGCCGATACGGTCAACACTGCTCGCCAGCGGGCGCGGGACGCCGCCGCTCAGGTGCGGCCGCTGCCGCCGGGCTGACAGCCCCCCGTGTTCGGCCGCGGTCTCAGATATCTCCCGGGTGCACCATGAACACCCGCCGCATGGCCGGCTCGTTGTATGGAATGGGCGAGTTGGCGATCCACAGATCGCCGCTGTTGGCATCGACGGCAATGATGCGCATGTTCAGGTGCGCGATCGCCAGCGGGTATTCGCTGAAACGGCGTGTGTCGAGGTCGTAGCGGAACAGACTGTCATTGTTGACGGTGCCCATCCACAGCGCCTTTCGCGCCGGGTCGTACATGACGTCGTATGGCGCGCTGGCGGTATCCGGTAGCGTGATGCGCTCCACTTCCCCCAGCGCAGCAGTGTCGTACACCAATATCTGTCCGGCGCCGATCAGGGACACGTAAAGCAGGCCTTTTTCGTCCAGCACCATGCGGTGCGGGCCGCTGCCGCGCGGCAGTTCGATGCGGTGATCGACACGCCGTGTCTTGGTGTTGAAACGCCCGACCTCACCAAAATACTGGGCGTACCAGTAATTGCCGTCCGGGCTGAGTGCCCCGCCATACACCGAGACGTGAATCGGGTTCTCACCCTCCGGCAATGGCAGGTCGAACGGGCCGAGGACCTGGCCACTGTCCTGATGAAAGCCGACAACCTGGTTGTGGCTGATGACGGTCGCCCAGCCGTAGCCCTGGGGGTCGAAGGCCATGCGGTAGCCCGGGCCTGGCGACAGGTCGTGCGCCATGTGGCCGACCGGAAAGCCGTCATATATGCGCCATTGATTGTTGGCCGGGGTGAAGCGCGCCGCCATCTGGCCGGCGCTGCCCAGCAGGGTCATCCAGATATTGCCGACGCCATCCGGAACCAGCGTATGGGGCGCGGGCGCGCCCAGTAACGGCACGTCCTGCCACAGGTAAGCACCGCTTGTCGGGTCCAGCCGACCGATGCGGTTGCGGGCGATATCGCACACCCATACCTGGCCGTCGACCACCGCCGTCTCGCGCACGAAGGAACCCTCGGGCCACGGATACTCGCGAATCACGGTGCGACCAGTGACGCCGAGCGGAGCTTGCAGGCGGGCCGCTTCGGCTACCGGATAGGTATCGAACTGGCTGGGAAAATGCTCCGCAAGATAGGGCGCCAACAAGTCTTCGTCGACCTGGCTGAACATGCTCTGTTCGGGCTTGGCCAGTTCTTCCATGGATAGCGGCGCGGCGTGTTCGGCCTGCAAGGCACCGTAGATACCCACGGTGCGCATCATCTTGATGATGGCGCGCCAGGCATCGACCCGCTGCGTCAGGGGCTGGTCGGCGAGTGTGGCGGCAAAGCGCTTCACGCGCGGCGACGGCATCTGGTGGCACTGCGTGCACAGGACTGCCACCTGCTGTCGCTGCGGGCTATCGGGCAGGCGCGCCAGCCAGGCCGAGGCCGACACCTGTTCGGCCACGTCGGACACCGGTTCGAGCACGAAGTCTACCTTGGCGGCATCGCCGCTGACTGGTGGACGCAGGTCTGTCACTGCGGCGGCGGCGGGCTGCGTCTGCCGATACCCCAGGCGGCTCGCCTTCACGTACAGGGAGTTCACGCGCACCCCGGCACCAAGGTCTGGCACCCGAAACGCACCGCTGCCATCGCTGAACACTTTGGTCACCGGGGCTGCCGCGCTGGCGCTGGTCACGGTGACCATGACGCCACGCAGGGGCTGGTCGGCCGTATCGCGAACCGTGCCGTACAGGCCCACGGCGCGCGTCGGCGAAACGCACAATAGCGTCAGCAGCAGTGTCCAAAGCGCACGGTAGGTTGTCCGGTGGGTGATTCTTCGCAACATGAAGCCTCCCTGTGCGTCGTTCAGCGTATCCTTAACGCATGTTAGGACATACGCCAGTCGGCAGATAGACGGCACTAGCGACGCAGGTATCGTCGTGCCCGATTATCGAACGCGTCGATCAGGCCAAACCCACTCCAAACCAAGGAAGGTAAGTTTTGAATCAGCCTGTCCAGATCGTCCAGCACCTGACCGGTGCCAGCAATGTGCCCAGTGGCCCGTTGCCGATTGGCGAGTTTTTTACGCCTGAGTACTTTGCCCTGGAAAAGGAGCGGGTGTTCAAGAAGAGCTGGTTGCGGGTGGGTCTGGAGCAGCAGCTGGTTGGTCCCGGCGATTATTTCGTCAAGGAGCTGGAGGTGTGCGATACCTCGGTGCTCGTGGTGCGGGGCCGCGACCAGCGCATCCGCGCCTTTCACAACGCCTGTTCGCATCGCACCAACCGGGTGGCTTACGCGCCTTCAGGCAACGTCCCGGGTTTTACCTGCCGTTTCCACAGTTGGAGCTACGGCCTGGACGGCAGCCTGGTGACCGTGCCGGAAGAGCATCTGTTTCCGAACCTGTGCAAGGCCGAACATGGCCTGACCGAGGTCGCTTGCGACACCTGGGAGGGGTTCATCTTCGTCAACGTCGATCCGCAGCCGGCTAAAACCCTGCGCGAGTACCTTGGCGAGGATATCTATAGCGGGTTTGGCGGTTTCTTCCCGCAGTTCGAATTCATCGGGCGCTTTTCGGCCATCGTGCCGGCCAACTGGAAGATCGTGCTCGATGCCTTTGTCGAGAGCTACCACTTTTCGACCGTCCACGGCGCCTCGGCCGGGGACATCGCGATCAGCCGCGAGAATCCGAACGGTCGCGTCGATGCGGCGCGTCTGTATACGACCCACCGCGCCGTGTCGGCCACCAGCAATATCCAGCACACACCGACCTTCGCCGAGACCCTGGCGCGCAAATACAGCGGCAACGCCACTTTGGCGCCGGATATGGCCAAGCAGGGCCAGGGTAATCCGCCGCAGATCAACCCGCTGCAGCTGCCGGATTGGCTGACCGACATCATGATCATCTTTCCGATGTGCAATCTGCAGTCCCTGCAGGGCTTTTTCGTGACCCAGGACTACTGGCCGCTCAGTCACGATCGCACGCGCTGGGATTTCATGGTGCACATGCGCCCGCCGCAGGACGCCGCCGGCGAGGTGGCCGCCGAGTACAACCGGGCCTACCTGCGGGACGTGATCCGCGAAGACCTGCCCAACCTGGCCATGATTCAGACCAACCTGCGCTCGGGTGCCAAGAAACATCAGCAGGTTGGCGAGATGGAGATCATGGTGCGGCATGCCTACAAAGTCCTTGCCGACCAGATTGGTCACGGCTGGTAACCCGGGTAGCAATGACATGAACAACACTGAATTGCCGGAACGGTTCGCTGCCCTGGCCGCTCACCTGGACTGGGCTGCGCCCACCACCAAAGAACGCCTGCGGCTGCGCGCCAGCAGTGCCATGCCGGCGCTGCGCGCGTTTTACGATGCCATGTGTCCTCATATGGACGACATCCTGACCTACCTGCGGGACTTCCCGCCGGCCGAGGCGGATCTGGAGCGGCCCGAGCGACGTCTGTTGCATCTGGCCAAGGCGTTCATGGACGTGAGCCTTGCGGTGGAGCTGTTCCATGCGCCAGACGAGCCCGGCGTCTGGGACTTCGAAGACATGGAACTGGTGCCATAGGCATCGATCATTGAAAAAGGGCCGAAAGGCCCTTTTTCAACCTCGCGTGTCGCGGCCGCGACACGCGGGTTTGCAGTCGAGAGGGCTGCTAGGATCGCCCACCCGGTATGTTGGACAGCGCGTTCATGGCCTCGCCGAAAATCCGCGCCATCTGCGGGTCTGGTTGACCCAGGCCGCCGGAGGCGGTCCAGCCCCCATCCACCGGCAGATTCACGCCGGTGATGTAGTCCGCCTCGTCGGAGCACATGAACACCGCCGCGCGGGCAATGTCCTCGCTCTGGCCAGGGCGGCGAATCAGTAGCGAGCGGGTGAACGGTTCTGTGCCGCCGACATCCAGCAGCGGGCGGGTGGCCGGGGTGTCGATCAGGCCGGGCGAAACGGTGTTGACCCGAATGTTCCAGGGCGACAGTTCTATCGCCAGGTGTTCCGTCATGCGGATTACCGCCGCCTTGGATACGTTGTGCACGAAGTTGCCGGCAATATTGCCAGGCATGGCCGCGCCGACCATGCCGGCGACCGATCCGGTATTCAGGATCACCCCGCCGCCTCGGCGCTTGAACACCGGCAGGGCGTGCTTGATGGCCAGGAACAGGATGGTGACCTCGTTGGCCAGGTTGAAGTCCCAGTCAGCCCGGGTCAGGCTCTCGATGGTGCCGCCTCGGACCCCGGAGGCATTGTTGTACAGGATGTCGAAGTCGCCGTAGTGGCTGACCGCGAAGTCGATCCAGGTCTTGAGCTGGTCCTCGTCATTCAGGTTCAGCGGTTGCATGGACACCATCTCGCCCCCGGCGTGGCGAACCAGGGCGACGGTTTCCTCGGCCAGCTCGGTTTTCAGGTCACAGCCGACAACTTTCGCGCCTTCGCGGGCGAAGGCGAGCGCCGCCGCCCGTCCCTGGCCGTCCGCCGTGCCGGTGATCAGTGCCACTTTTCCTGCCAATCGTCCGGTCATTGTTTTGCTCCGTGGAATCCATGAACTCGCTCGGCTTCAAGAGCATAACCGGCCAGGGTCGAGACTGCTCTGACGGTGGCCGGGCCATATCAGTCGTAATGCAAACGCGGCAGCCAGTCGCCACCGCGACCGGCGGGGGTGAAATCGAGCACATTCCACAGCGGCCACATCAGGTCCACATGGCGGCTGTGCAGGCCAGGCTCACGGGGGGCGTAGAGCAGTTCGCTGCCCCAGGCGTGATGGATGCCCGAGGCGCTGCGCTGAAACACGTTGAGCATGGGCATCTGCGCACCGTCGGCGGTTTCCGTCAGATAGTCGCGCCCAAAAGTCGTATTGCCCCAGGACAGCAACCGCAGACCACCCCAGCCGCGCTCGTCGGCAACCGCCTTGAGCTGTTGCGGCGCGGCCTTGGCGACCACCACCAGATCAAGGTGCTGGGCGAGGTGCGCGGCGGCCCCGGCCAGGCTGTCGAGCATGGATGTGCACAGCGGGCAGGGCGCGGCCGCCTGCGGCGCGTACATATAGCCGTAGACCACGAGGGTGTCATGCCCCGGCGAGAACAGTTCCGATAGTCGAACCTGCTCACCGGTGGCGGCATCAGCGAAGTCATAGTCCTGCGCCAGCGCTCCTCCAGGCGGTAGCGTCCGACGCAATGCGGCGACGTTCTCAAGTTGTCTGCGCAGCGCCGATTCGGCTTCAAGCAGCGCGTCGCGCGCGCTGCGATAAGCCGCGCTCTCGCCCGGGAACTGAAGCGCGTGATGTTGGGACATGGTCACCCCCCGTGGTCGGATATGCCTGCAGGTGGCAGTTCACTCCGGCCCTTGGCGCCCGTCAAGCGCCGCGCCAGGGTAGCCACTGCGATCATGAAGTAAACCCGCCTGGAAGCGGCTCTGGGATAGCGTTCTTTATCATGCAGAATAAGCGGACCCGGTCCGCGGCCGCGGGTAGGGAGGGCATCTGGTTGTGGTGCCTCCAGCGGCATCCGCGGGCCACCGGCGAACGGAGCGTTTCTTGATCAGTGATTCCAAGGCGGCCGATCGCTTGCCAGAGGGGCGTTTGGGTGCTTTTGCCGGCGTGTTCACGCCGAGCCTGCTCACGATCCTGGGCATCGTGCTGTTCCTGCGGCTCGGCTACGTGGTCGGCAGTGTTGGCTTGGTCGAGGCCCTGCTGATACTGGCAGCCGCTCATCTGATCTCCATCGTTACCAGCCTGTCGGTGGCGGCTATTGCCACCAATCTGCGCGTCAAGGGCGGCGGCGATTACTACCTGATCTCGCGCACGCTGGGCCTGGGTTTTGGCGGCGCCATCGGTCTGGTGCTGTTTCTGGCCCAGGCGGTCGCGATCGGCTTTTATTGCATCGGCTTTGCCGAGGCGATGACCAGCATCATTGGTCTGAGCGGGCCGTGGGCCAGTCGCGGGATTGCCGCGGCGGCAGTGGCCGGCCTGTTCGCGGTGGCCTGGGCGGGGGCCGATTGGGCCACCCGCTTCCAGTATGTGGTGATGACCTTGCTGGTGATGGCCTTGGTGTCCTTTGCGCTGGGTGCCATGCCGGTGTGGCATGGCGAGGCTCTGCGCGCCAATCTTGCGCAGCCGCTGGCGGCGCCGCCGTTCTGGATGGTGTTTGCCGTGTTCTTTCCGGCGGTGACCGGCTTCACCCAGGGAGTAAGCATGTCGGGCGACCTGCGCGACCCGGCACGCGCCATCCCGCTGGGCACGTTTGCGGCGGTGGGTTTGTCGATGCTGGTGTATTTCGCGGCGGCATTTTTGTTCGCAGGGGCGGCGTCCAATGCCGACCTGGCGCAGGATGGCTTTGCCATGCGCCGGCTGTCGCAGTGGCCGGTGACCTTCGATGCGGGCGTGATCGCCGCCACGTTGTCGTCGGCGCTGGCTTCGTTCCTGGGCGCGCCGCGCATCCTGCAGGCGATGGGGCGTGACGAGGTACTGCCGCTACTGCGGCCGTTCGCGGTCGGCAGTGGTGCCAGCGCCAACCCGCGTCGGGCGGTGCTGCTGGCAGGCGCCATTGCACTGACCGTCGTGTTGGCTGGCAGCCTCAACGCGGTGGCTGCGCTGGTGTCGATGTGGTTTTTGCTGTCCTACGGCCTGCTCAATTACGCCACCTGGTACGAGGCGCAGGCGGCCAGTCCGGCGTTTCGGCCGAGTTTTCGCTTCTTCAGCCAGCGCGTCAGCCTGGTCGGCGCGGTCGGCTGTCTGGCGGTGATGGCGGCGCTGAACGTCACGGCGGCCATCGGCGCGGCGGCGATTGTGTTCGCCGTCTACCAGTACGTGCGCTTGCGGGCGGTGCCGGCGCGCTGGGCCGACAGCCGGCGTTCCTTTCACTTGCATCGGGTCAGGGAACACCTGCTGGCGGCGGAGGCCGAGCCGGCCCGGGCGCGTGACTGGCGGCCGCAACTGCTGGTGTTCTCCGACGACCAGGAACGTCGTGAACGGCTGTTGAGATTCGCCCAGTGGGTGGAGGGCGGGGCCGGCCTGGTATCGGTGGTGCGCGTGCTGGAAATGCAGGGCGCGCGGGCAGTCGAGCAGCGGGCCGCTGCGGAAGTGGCGCTGCGCCAGGAGCTCACTGCCGCCGGCAGTAATGCCCAGCCGCTGGTGGTGAGCACCGGCAACCTGGACGAGGCAATCGGCATCATCGTGCAGAGCGCCGGCATCGGCCCGTTGCGCGTCAATACCGCGGTGGTGAACTGGATGAAGGAATCGAGCCTGCTGCGCACGCTCTCGACCGCGCGTTTCGGCGGCAATCTGCGCACCGCCTTCCGGCTCGGCTGCAACTTGCTGATGCTTGACGCGAACGATGACGAATGGACAGCCTTGAACGAACAGGCGCCGCAGGAGCGCCGGGTCGACATCTGGTGGATGCCCGGTGCGACCGGCGATCTGATGCTCCTGCTGGGGCACCTGATGTTGCGCAGCGACGACTGGGATGGCGCCAGCTTGCGCGTGGTGTCGCTACCGCCGGCCGACGGCGATGCCAAGGCGCTCGCCGAGTCGATCGAAAGCCGACTGCGCGAGGTGCGGATTGATGCCACAGTCGAGGTAACCGAACAGGACAGCCCGGATGCGCTATACGCGTTGTCGCGCGATGCGTCGCTGGTGTTCATGCCGTTTTCCATTCACGGCGGCCGCTTCTACGATGGTCATGGCGACGAGATCGACGAGCACCTGGCGGCCTTGCCGGTCACCGTTCTGACGCTGGCCGCTCAGGACGTGGCGCTGGAGGCCGACCCGGATCAGCCGGTCGAGGTCAATGGCGGCGTCGGCGAAGCAGCGGCCGACTCCAAGCCGCCAGTGCGATGATTGCTTTCTTGATCGACGATATGCGGCGCGCCGGACGGGGTCGCACAGGACGTACCTGATTCGTTTCAATCCGCTGGGAGGGTTCCAACATGGTCGAATGGCGCGACGGCTGGCCGCTGAAGACGCGCGAGCTGCACAACCATCATTTCGATTCCACCGCCTGGAATGACTTCGCGTTTCGCGATAACGACATCGTCATCGCCACCTATGCCAAGGCCGGTACGACCTGGACCCAGCAGATCATGGGGCAACTGGTGTTCGGTGGTGCCGCCGACGTGCCGATCCATGACATCTCGCCATGGTTGGACCTGCGGGCGCCGCCAACCGCGGTCAAACACGCCATGCTGGCGGCGCAGCAGCACCGCCGCTTTATCAAAACGCACCTGCCGGTCGATGCGCTGGTGTACTCGCCGCGTGCCAAGTACATCTACATCGGTCGGGATGGGCGTGACGTGGTGGTCAGCCTCTACAACCACCACGCCAGCGCCTTGCCGCCCTGGTACCAGATGCTCAACGAAACCCCCGGCCGGGTCGGGCCGCCCATGCCGCCGCCGGCCGACAGCGCCAGCGAGGCGTTCAGCCTGTGGCTGGAGCACGACGGCGCGCCGTTCTGGCCGTTTTTCTCCAGCGTTCGGTCGTGGTGGGAAATTCGTCACCTGCCAAACCTGCTGTTCCTGCACTACGCCGACCTCAAACGCGACCTCGCTGGCCAGATGCGGCGCATCGCCGATTTTCTGGGCATCCATCTTGAACCGGCACAGTGGACGAACGCGGTCGAGCATTGCGGCTTCGAATACATGCGGGCCCACGGCGACTACGCGGTGCCCGCTGGCGGGCAGTTGTGGCGGGACGGGGCGTCGTCGTTTTTGCACCGGGGCCAGGTCGGACGCTGGCGCGAGCTGCTGACCAGCGAGCAAAGTGACGCTTATGAGCGGCGCGTGCTGGCTGAACTGGGCGCAGAGTGCGCTGGCTGGTTGGCGCAGGGCGGGGATATTGTCGACGCCGGGGTGCCGGCTTGATATCTGCGATGCCGGTGCGGCTGTCGGTGATGTGTCGTCGGTCACCCGCAAAGCGTGGTTCTCTGGTGGCTCACCCTATCAAGGGCTCAAAGCCACCGTCCGGCACTGCGGGAACCGCTAAATAAATCAGCGGTTCCCCAGGAAGGGCGACGGGACATTGTGCTCCCGCCGCCTTCTGAAAGCCGGCGGTGGTCAGAACTGCACGGCCGCTCCCGCCGAAGCGTTGCCACTTGCCTGAGCGCTACCACCCGGCGAGACGTTACCGCTGCCAGAAACCGCGCCGCTGGCCTGGGCTGCGTCACCCGAGGTCGCTGATGCGCCGGCTCCTTGTGTCCCGACCCCGATGCTGCCGACGCCGCTGCCGGTCGCTTCAGCCGATCCCGCGGTGACGCTGGTACCGGTTGCAATGCCACCGCTCATGGTGGTGGCGATGCTGCCGACCGCCCCCCCGGCTGCGCCCGCTGCCGCGCCGGCGGCATCGCGTACCTGCCCCGCTTGTGATCGCGCCGTTTCCTCCAGGCCACCGATGGTCTGACGGGTCCGCCCGGCAGCGCCATGGGCCGTCTGGGAGGCGGTCTGGCGGGTGGACCGCAGGATTCCACCGTCGGCGTTGATGCCACCGCTGATATTGCCGTTGCCGCCGGCGCCGACTTGCGGCATGGCACCGGCCCCGATGCCGCCTCCGAACCCACCGCCCAAGCCACCGGCCACACCGCCCAGCGGGCCGGCATGTAGCGGCGATGCCAGGGCGAGGGCGCTGCCAAGAACCGTGGTAGCGAAAATATGTCTGGTTTTCATGCTTGATCTCCTTGATCGTTACCAACATCGACTGCGGCCCATCCGCAGCTGTCATCGATAAAGAACGATCGGGCGATCCGGTTTATTCCATCGCTGGCGTGTTTCTTTTCTCGCGGGGCGGCTGATGGGGCGCTACGGGTGCCAGCCGTTGTCGCGGGCTGCTCGCTCCGTCGCGGCATCAAGCGGGCTGGCGGCGATGTCGTTGACCGCCCGCAACACGGCCTCCGGCAAAGTGCTGGTGGCCATGCGGTAATCGGTATCGACGGTTGGTTCCGCCGGGGCAAGTATCCGCACCCGCCAGTCCGGACCTTCCCTGCAGGCAAGGCCGGCATGGGGTGGCTGCTCGCCGCCGCCGATGATGGTGAAAGTACGGCAATAGTCGCCCGATCTGCCTCGGAAACTCAGGCCAACGCGCAGCGGTGCCGTCTCGTCTGGCGGCGTGCTCGCCAGCTGTTCTGACAGGGCGTTAGCCAGCGCACCGCGTGCAATCAGTCGGCCGTTCTCGGTAACCAGCCCGTCAGGGGACTGCCTGGGGACGATATAGCCGGCCAGTACGCCGACGATCAGGCTGGCGGCAAGCGCACCCCACCGCGGCCAGGACCCGTACTGGCTTGACACGCCGCCGCCGCCAGAACGCTTCCGGTCGTCGGCCGGTTGCGGCCGCTGCGCCGCTGCGGCATTCCCCGCGGTTCGTGCCGTGGCCAGCAGGTGTGGTGGCAGCGGTTCGTCCAACACGCCATCGAAGGCCGCGCGCAACTGGCCGATCAGGGCCTGCTGGCGTGCCAGGCGGGCGCTCAGCGCCGGATCGGTGGCCAGCGCCGCTTCCAGCGCCGCGCATGCCGCGGCATCGAGTTCACCGTCGACATAGGCCATCAGGGTTTCGTCAGAGATGTTCATGCCGGCTCCTGGCCGCTGTCCACGAGCACTGCCTGCAGGGTTTCCCGGGCCCGGGCAAGCCGGCTGGTCACGGTGCCGACCGGGATTTCCAGCACCGCGGCGGCTTCCTTGTACGCCAGGCCCTCCACCAGCACCAGGCCAACCACCATGCGCTGCTCCTCGTTCAATCGTTGCATCGCCTGTTGCACCGCCATGGCGTCAATCTGACGCTGCGTGTGTGCCACGCCAACATGCTCGCCCGCTTCTTCCGGCGCGAACAACCGGTCGCGCCGTATCCGGGTTCTTACCTCGTCGATCCAGGCGTTTTTCATGATCCGGAACAGCCAGCTGTCCAGGCGCGAGCCGGGTTGCCACTGCGCCGCGCGCAGCAGCGCCCGCTCGACCGCAACCTGTACCAGATCGTCGGCGTCGCTGCGGTTGCGGGTGATGGTGCGGGCGAAACGCCGCAACCGCGGCAACAACGCAACAATGCCCTCAACGATTGGCTCCGCGGATTGATTCATGCGTGACTGTTCATACTGTTAGAACGATTCGGCAAGGGATTTTCTTCCACGGCCCGGTCGTTTTGGCATAGTAGAAACATTCTTGGCGGCCGTCGCGGGTCTGCCGTCGGCGTGGCCGATAACGGGGTATCTTGGGAAACAGACTCGATAGCCACAGGCGCCTGGAGCAGCCGCTTGCCTCGTCGGGGCGGTCCAGTCGGCGCGGGCTGCGCCAGGTGGTGGTTGCGCTGGCAATGCTGGTAGGCGGCAGCGGCTTGCCGGCTCTGGCCCAGCTTGGTCTGCCGTCGCTGCCCGGTCCGAGGATGCCGTCGCTCGATCCGCCCATCGGGATTGACCAGCGCCTGGAGCGGACCGCGGGCCGCGCCGGGATGGCGCTCGACCCGGCGTCGCTGGCATCTTTGCGCAAACTGAAAATCCGTGACCTGTTGCGCCGCCATGGCGACCGGATTGAGGCCGATTCGGCAGGCGAGCCTATCGTTCGCGGCGAGGTGCTTGCGGTCTCGCCGGGCGCGGGACTCCTGGCGGCTGCGCGCGGCGCGGGTTTCGTTATCCTGCGCGAGCGTCCGTTGGCCGGGCTGGGCATCAGCGTCGTGGCCTTGCGCCCACCGTCCGGTGTTTCGACCCGCCGCGCGTTGGAACGCCTGCGTGCGCTTGATCCGGCGGGCGCATTCGACTTTAACCATATCTATATCGAGAGTGGTGAGTTGGCCGGCATGCGAGCCGGCGTAACGGCGCCCGCGGCAACCGGCTTCACGCCGGGGAGTGGCCCGTCCGCCGTCACGGCGCCCGGCACCGCGGTCGCTGGCCGGCTCGGCTTGATCGATGGTGGTGTCGACCTCGCCTCCGCACTCCTGCAACAGGCGCAGGTTCGCTCCTGGGGTTGCGAGGGCCGGCAGATAGCAAGCTCCCACGGCACTGCGGTCGCGTCCCTCATGGTCGGGCGCGGCGCCGGGTTTAAGGGCGCTGCGCCCGGCCTGACTTTGTATGCCGCTGATGTTTATTGCAATGAAGCCACTGGCGGCGCCGTCGATGGAATCGCCGACGCCCTCGCCTGGCTGGCCGGCGAGCGCGTCGCGGTCATCAACATCAGCCTGGTAGGGCCACCTAATCACTTGCTTGAGCAGTTGATGACCCGCATGCAGGCGCTTGGGCATACCGTGGTCGCGGCGGTCGGCAATGACGGCCCGGCTGCGCCGCCCCTGTATCCCGCGGCTTATCCCGGGGTGATCGGCGTGACCGCGGTGGATGCCAGGCGGCGCGTGTTGCCGGAAGCCGCCCGCGGCGCGCAGGTTGATTTTGCCGCCCCGGGTGCCGACATGGCGGCCGCCGCTGCCGGCGGCTACACGATTGTGCGGGGTACCTCGTTTGCTGCGCCGCTCGTATCCGGACTGCTCGCGGCGCAGTTGGCCGAACCGGAGCCAAAGGCCGGTGGACAGGCGCTTGCAGATCTGGCCGCCGCCGCGACCGATCTTGGCGCGCCGGGCCGGGACCCGATGTTTGGTCACGGTTTGGTCGGCGAGCACCTGCGGGTGGACCCGGCGCAGGTGCTGTCGCCCAGGGAACTGGCCCGCCTGCGCCGCGGCCGCTGAGGCGCAGGCGGCGGGTTGCGCTGCCGGATCAGTAAAAATAGGCGACCAGGATCGCCCCGAGCAACAGCCGGTAGACCACGAACGGTGTCATGCCGCGGCTTTGCAGCAGACGCATCAGGAAGGCGATGGCCAGATAGCCGCTGACCGCCGCCACGGCCGCCGCCAGCAGGGCCTTGTCGAGTTGTGCCGGAGCGCCGGCCTGAATCAGCTTGAGAATTTCGTAGCCGCCGGCCAGCGCGGTGATCGGGATCGATAGCAAGAACGAGAACCGCGCCGCCCCGGCACGGGTGAGTCCCGCCAGCAGGCCGGCGGTCATGGTCACACCCGAGCGCGAGGTGCCGGGTATCAGCGCCAGCGCCTGTGCGGCCGCAATAAATGCCGCGTCTCGCCAACGAAACGTGTACTCGTCGCGCTGTTGGCGGCCGATGCGGTCGGCCACCAGCAGCAGCAGGGCGTAACCGATGGTGGTCACGGCAATGACCCGCGGACTGCGCAGCGGCCCTTCAATGAGGTCGTGCAGGGCGAGGCCGGCGATCGCCGCCGGCACGGTGCCCAGCAGCACCGCCCAGGCCAGTCGACCGGTCGGAGTCAGGCCCTGGCCTCGCAGGCTGGCCCCAAAGTCGCGCGTCAGCGGCCACAGGTGTTTGCGGAAATACCACAGCACGGCACTGAGCGTCCCGACGTGCATGGCGCCATCGAAGGCCAGGCCCTGATCGGGCCACGCAAACAGTTTGGGTACCAGAATCAGGTGTGCCGAGCTTGAGATCGGCAGGAACTCGGTAACGCCTTGCACCACCGCCAGCACGATGATCTGTAGCAGCGTGGGTTCCGACATGGCTATGAGGTTTCCTGCCCGGGCAAAGCGTAATCAGGTGAACAGGCCCAGCGACGGCCTGCGACCGGTTACTTCACGGTAATGCTGATCTGCGGCGAGACCACCGCCGGTTCGTGCGGGGTATGGGAGAAATCGCCCAGCAGCAGTTGCAGGGTATGGCGCCCCGGTGGAAGGGTGATAACGGTTTCGGTCTGGCCGGCCCCGAAGTGGACGTGTTTGTCATCGACCGGCACGGGGAGGTCCAGCGGCGGCAGGGCAGTGTCGATCAGTAAGTGATGATGACCGGTACCGTCCTTTTGCAGGCCAGCCGGGGCGACGCCCATGCCCTTGAGGCCGAAACGCACGGTCACCGGGCCGCTCAGCGCGGCGCCGTCCTGCGGGGAGATGAAATATACCTGTGCGCCTTCCGGGGCCGGGGTGCGGGCTAATGCCAGCAGCGGCGTGAGCAGTAGCGGCAATACGAGGCGGCGCAGGGCGATTTTCATGGGTTTTCTTCTCGGTGCGGGGAATCAGGCCGGTCGCTGTGGCGTGGTGTTGCGCTCGAAGCGATAAAGCGCCACCTCGCCCAGCAGGTTCGGCAGCAACCGCGCGCCGAGCGAGCGGCGATGCAAATGGTCAACCACCGTGCGCTGCAGAATGCGGATGCCGCGGTCGCGGCACAGCTGCTCGAAGTCGCGGATGGTGCACAGGTGGATGTTACTGGTTTCATACCATTCTTCCGGCAAGGCCGCCGACACCGGCATGTGCCCGCCAAGCCCAAGCTGCAGCCGGCAGCTCAGGTGGCCGAAATTCGGAAACGCGACGATGCCCTCGCGCCCGACGCGCAGCATGTCCTCCAGCAGTTTTGCGGGGAAGTACACCGCCTGTAGCGTAAGACTCATGATCACGTAATCGAACGAGTCGGTGTCGAAGTCGGCAAGGCCCGCGTCGAGGTCGGTCTGGATGACACTGACGCCGCGCTCGATGCAGCGCACGGCCTTGTCGGTGTCGATCTCAAGACCATAGCCGGTGACTGCCCGTTCGGTCCGCAAATGCGCCAGCAGGGCGCCGCTGCCACAGCCAAGATCGAGCACCCGACTGCCGGGCCGGATCCAGTCGGCAATCAGGCTGAGGTCGCCGCGCAGTTTCTTCGCTGGATGTGGCTGGTCACTGGCCCGGCGCCCACCTGGAATGCTGGCCGTGGCGCGAGCGCCCGTGTTTTCGCTCATGTGCTGACCTCCAATTCGGCGTGGAGGTGGTTCAGGAACGCGCGCAGCACCGCGAAATAGTGGTCATTGGGCAGCAAAAACGCGTCATGGCCGTCGGGGGAGTCAATGCTGGCGTAGCTCACGGCACTGCCACCGGTGTGCAGGGCCTTGACGATCTCGCGCGAGCGATCAGGGGCAAAACGCCAGTCGCTTGAGAAGGCAACCACCAGAAAACGCGCCTGCGCCCGCGCCAGGGCTCGGGCCAGGTCGCCATCGTACTCGGCGGTGGGGTCGAAATAATCCAGCGCCTTGGTCATCAGCAGGTAGGTGTTGGCGTCGAAGCGGTCGACGAAGGTCTCGCCCTGGTGGCGCAGGTAGGACTCGATCTGAAACTCCACGTCGAAGCCGAAGTTCAGCTTACCCTCGCGCAGCTCGCGACCGAATTTTTGCCGCATCAGGCCGTCGGAAAGATAGGTGATGTGCCCGAGCATGCGCGCCAGCATCAGGCCGCGACGGGGCACCACGCCGTGCTCGGCGTAACGGCCTTCGTGAAAGTCCGGATCGGACATGATGGCCTTGCGCGCCACTTCGTTGAAGGCGATGTTCTGCGCCGACAAGCGGGGCGCGGCGGCTATCAGCAGCGCGCTGCGCACCCGGCCCGGGAACTCGATTGCCCACTGCAGCGCCTGCATCCCGCCCAGGCTGCCGCCGGCCACGGCGGCGAAGCGTTCTATGCCCAGATGATCGGCCAGCAACGCCTGGCTGCGCACCCAGTCACGCACCGTAACGATGGGGAAATCCGGCCCCCACATACGACCGCTGGCCGGGTTGATGCTTGTCGGACCGGTGGAGCCGTCGCAGCCACCCAGGTTATTGCAGGCGACAACAAAGAATTTGTCGGTATCGATGGGTTTTCCCGGCCCGATGCAGTTGTCCCACCAGCCAGGCCGCTTGTCATCGGCGGTGTGCCAGCCGGCTGCATGGTGGTCACCCGAAAGCGCGTGGCAGACCAGGATCGCATTGCTGCGGCTGGCGTTCAGGCTGCCGTAGGTTTCGTACTTCAGCTCGAAGCCGGGCAACTGACGTCCGCTGTCGAGTTGCAGCGCGGCCTCATGATGAAAGGTGTGCTGCTCGACCAAGCCCACTGAATCGGGACTCGCGTGATCCGTCATCCTGGCGGGGCCGTTTTCAGCCGCCGCCACGCAGGCGGGCGGCACTGCGCAGGCGCAGGGCATTCAGGCGGATGAAACCGGTGGCGTCGGCCTGGTCGTAGGCGCCGGCGTCGTCCTCGAAGGTGGCGATGGCCGGGTCGAACAGCGAATCCGGGCTCTTGCGCCCGGCCACCAGTACATTGCCCTTGTACAGCTTCAGGCGCACGGTGCCGTTGACGTGCTTCTGACTGTCATCGATCAGGCCTTGCAACAACAGCCGCTCCGGGCTCCACCAGTAGCCGTTGTAGACCAGGCTGGCGTAGCGCGGCATGAGGTCGTCCTTCAGGTGCGCTGCCTCGCGGTCGAGCGTCAGTGACTCGATCGCGCGGTGCGCGCGCAGCATTATGGTGCCGCCGGGAGTTTCGTAGCAGCCGCGGGATTTCATGCCGACGTAGCGGTTCTCGACCAGGTCCACGCGGCCGATGCCGTGGCGACCGCCGGTCTCGTTCAAGCGCAGCATCACCTGTGCCGGGGTGAGCGGTTCGCCGTCTATCGCCACGATATCGCCGTGGCGGTAATCAAGCTCCAGGTACTCCGGCACGTCGGGCGCCTGTTGCGGCGACACGCTCCAGCGCCACATGGATTCTTCCGGTTCCTGCCACGGATCCTCCAGCACGCCTCCTTCGTACGAGATGTGCAGCAGGTTGGCGTCCATGGAGTAGGGCGCCTGTTGCCCGGCGCGCTTGAATTCCACCGGAATCTGGTGCTGCTCGGCGTAGGCCAGCAGTTTCTCGCGCGAGGTCAGGTCCCACTCCCGCCAAGGCGCGATGACGCGCACGTCCGGCATCAGCGCGTAAGCACCCAGCTCGAACCGCACCTGATCGTTGCCCTTGCCGGTCGCGCCGTGGGCGATGGCGTCGGCGCCGGTCTCGCGGGCGATCTCCACCATGCGCTTGGCAATCAGTGGCCGGGCGATCGAAGTGCCGAGCAGGTACTCGCCTTCGTACAGCGCGTTGGCGCGGAACATCGGAAACACGAAATCGCGCGCGAATTCCTCCGTCAGGTCGTTGACGTAGATTGCGCTCGCGCCCATGGTTTCGGCTTTGCGACGGGCCGGCTCAAGCTCGGTATTGCCCTGGCCGATATCGGCTGTGAAGGTCACCACCTCGCACTGGTAGGTTTCCTGCAACCATTTGAGGATGATGGACGTATCGAGCCCGCCCGAGTAGGCAAGCACCACGCGTTTGACGTCGGTCATGAACAAGCAGCTCCGTTAACCCCACCGAGCGGGGGCGCTTATTCTAGGCCAAGGGCCAGGGCAGCGCCGCCCCTGGCAAGCGGCGTCGTGATGAAGGGGAACACCTTTCCCCAAGACCAGTGGTCGGTTGGCCGGGTTCGAAGGGGCACAGAATGATATCGACTAGGCCCGTCGCTCAGACAGCTACTAACCGGCGCGGAGCACTGCAGGGCCTGCGAGCCACTGCGGTCTTCATCATATTGGTGTCCGCGCTTCCCGTGCTGGCGTTGATTGGCTGGTCCGCTGGGCAGTTGCGGCAGGCGGCTCGCGAAGATGTGGTTGCGCATGCCCGCGGCGCGGCCGAAGTGGCGGCCGGGCAGCACAATCAGCTGTTGGTCCAGGTGCGGGGCTTGTTGGCCGTCGTGTCGCGTTTGCCGCAATTACGCGGCAACCGTGATGCGTGCGGTGCGTTTTTACAGGACGTACGCGCCGAGTATCCCCAGTACGTCAATCTTGGGGTGATCAATATCGATGGCAGCGTGCGCTGTTCCGCCTTGCCATTCGAGCCGGGTCTGAATCTGGCTGACCGTGCCTACTTTCAACGTGTGATGCAGCGCACTGGCTTTGCCGCGGGCGATTATCAGATCGGCCGCATAACCGGTGTGCCGAGCATCAATTTCGGGTACCCCGTAAAAGACGCGGCGGGCCTGGTCCAGGCCGTGGCATTCGTGGCCCTCAGTGCCGACTGGCTGACATCGATCAGTGCACCGTCGGTGTTGCCGGTCGGATCGACGGTCAAGTTGCTGGACCACCGCAAGCAGCTGCTGGTCCGTTATCCCGCGTTGCCGACGGCTTGGGCTGACCAGCCAGAGCAGAGCGATCGCATGCTTTCCGAGGCTCTGACCGCGCGACCCGAGGGCGGCAGTTTTGCCAGCCGCGGCCGGGATGGCGAGGCGCGTGTGTATGCCTATACGCGTCTTGGCGGTACCGCTGGGCTGGATAACGGACCGTATCTGGTGGTGGGCATGCCATTGGGCGCGTTGCAAACGCGCCTGGACCGGATATCACGCTGGCAGATGGTCGGGGCGGCAGCGGTGGTGATGCTGGTGGCGGCACTGGCCTGGGTCGTCCTGGATCGGCGGGCTATTGCCCCAGCCCGCCGTCTGGCGGCGGTCGCCCGGCGCCTGGCGAACGGCGAACTTGGTGTTCGGCTCGACGGCGCCGGCGGCGCGACCGAATTCCAGGCCGTCGCCCACGCGTTTGATCACATGGCGATGCGCACCGATGCGGCTGTCCGCGCGCTGATGGTGCTCAGCGCCGGCAACCGCGTCCTGCTTCGCGCCAAGAATGAGCCGGAGCTGCTGCGGGAGATGTGTGAGGCGGCGGTCTCGGTGGGCGGATATCGCTACGCCTGGGTGGCCTATGTCGTCAAAACGGGCCTGCAGCAAATGGCCACTGCCGGAGACGACGGTGGTTTTGCCGGATATTTGCAAACGCATTGGGATGCCGCACTGGCCCATCAGACGCCCACGGCGCGCGCCCTGACCAGCGGCCAGCCGGTGGTGCTCAAGGACGCCGCTGCGGAGCTTGCTGACCACGATCTGTTTGAGACGGCGGCAAACTGTGGCCTGCGGGCTGGTCTGGTGCTGCCGCTGCGGGTAGATGGCGCCGTGCAGGGCGTGCTTACCATCTATGCTGCTCAGCCGGAGGCTTTTTCGGCGCGTGAGGTCGAGTTGCTGTCAGAGATGGCCGACGACCTGTCGTTCGGCATCTCCACCCTGCGGTTACGCGAGCGTCATGACCGTGTCGATGCTCACGTGCGGCGCCTGGCCTACTTCGATCCGCCAACCGGGCTGCCTAACCAGACGGCTTTTCTCGATCAGCTGGCGGAGCGGGGGGCATCTTCGGGCGACTCACCCTCGGTGCTGGTCGTGGATCTGCAAAACCACTGGGAGCTTGCCGCCACCCTGGGTAGCGCCTGCGGAGACGAGTTTCTGCGTGTCGTGGCCGGACGCCTGCAGACCCTGTCACCCGGTCTGCTGGCGCGGGTGGCGCAATCGGAGTTCGCCCTGGTTCTTTGGGGTGCGGACGAGGCCACCACGCGACGTTATGCCGAGCGGATTTTGGCCAGCCTGCGGATGCCAGCGAACCTGTCCGCCGTGAACGCGGACATCAACGCCACGGTCGGCATGGCGCTTGTTGGTCCGGCACGTGACGATGGGCAGCGTTTGTTGCAGGCCGCCCGGCTGGCGGCGCGCGAGGCACAGCTTGGCTCAGGCGGATTGCTGGCCGGACCTGAACTCGAGCAACAATGGGGCGAACGCCTGGCGCTGGTAGTTGACTTGCGTAGCGCCATTGCCGCCGGGGACTTGCGGCTGCACTTGCAGCCACAGCTCGATCTGCGCTCGGCCCGTATTTGCGGTTTTGAGGCCTTGGCCCGCTGGCATCACCCGGTGCATGGTGACGTTCCCCCAAGTCGCTTCGTGGCCCTGGCCGAACGAACCGGTCTTGTCGGGCCACTGACCTATGCCGTGCTGGAGGCGGCGCGGGAGATTGCCGCGCGTCACGCGCAAGCAGGCTTGCTGCTGCCGATTGCCGTCAACATCTCCGCCCACAACCTGCAGGATCCTGAATTTTTGAGCCGCATCGGTGAGTTTCTCGGGCGCTGGCCGCTGCCGCGTGACTGTCTGCACCTGGAACTGACCGAGACCGCAGTGATGGATGACCCGGTCGGGAGTATCAAGGTGCTGGGGCAGCTACGTGACCTGGGCCTGCCGATTTACCTGGACGATTTCGGCAGCGGCTACTCGTCGCTGGCCTATCTGCGCGAGTTGCCGCTGAACGGAATCAAGATAGACCGGGCCTTTGTTGTTGGCCTGACCCGGCCGGGTGGGCGGCAGATCGTGCAGGCAATGATCGATCTGGGCCACGCCCTGGGCTTGCGTGTGGTGACGGAAGGCATTGAAGATCAGGCGACGCTGGATCTGACGGCGAGCCTGGGCTGCGACACGGGGCAGGGCTACGTCATCGCCCGTCCGATGGCCAGCGAAGCGCTGCCGCCGTGGCTGGCCAACCGGAACGGCTAGACTTCGCGACGATCGAGCACAACCGGCGCCGCTCGGTGCTGCTCATCAATTCAACCAAGGCATATCGACCGAGGCAGTGATTCGCCGTGCCGCGCCTGACACAGGCGAGCAGCCTTCTTTTGCAAAAAGATTCTGATTAAATATACAAATATGAGCGTGCGGATGGTGCCCAGGCTCGGTGTCGAAGCCTGGTACTGTTGGCCAGTGGGCAATTGTCTTTTCTGCTACCGTCCGGCGGCAGGTGTGCAGTCACAGTTGCCTGCGCGCGGCAGTGCGTACCTGATGGAAAAAAACTCATAAATCGCAAGGAGATTACCTATGTTTCGTCGAATTGGATTGGGCACGGTGCTGCTCATGACCACGCTGACCGCGTTTGCGGCCGGTCCCTTTGGCGGCAACCCACCCAAGCGGTCGCCGGTTTCGGGCCAAGACGGGCAGCTTTCCGCGGCTGACATCAAAAAGCTGGCCAGCGTCCGGCGGGCAACCGCCAAGTACTTTGATGTTCAAGCGGCGACGGATGCAGGCTATGTGGCTGGAGGCCCCTGCGTGCCGCAAATGGGCACTCACTACGTGAATATGGCCAAAATAGCGAATCCAAGTATTGTTCCAGAGGATCCCGAAATCCTGCTCTACGACGGCGACGGCCACCTTGTGGGTGTGGAGTACCTGGTTTTGTACGATGGCCCGGTGCCGGTTGACACCTGGGACGGACACGGTAGCTGCACCACACCTTCAAGTCTTGTCGGGCCACCGCCAGGGCTCCCGGGCCTTGCCACAGCTCCGCTGTTATTCGGCAGTAACTTCGATGGCCCGATGCTGGACCACGGCGAGCTTGCCCCGCTTGGCGTGTGCCACTTCGACTTCCACGTCTGGGTGTGGCGCGCCAACCCGCTGGGAGTCACCGCGCATCCAAACCCGTTGGTCCGTTGCG
>NZ_JBFIII010000026.1 GCF_041601295.1 Immundisolibacter sp. | reverse complement strand
TCGGTGGCGTATTTCCAGCCGTGGTAGGCGCAGCGAATGCCGTCTTCTTCAACGAAACCGCGCGTCAGCGACACGCATCGATGCTTGCAGCGCGCCTCGATCAGACCGTAGCGACCCTGGCCGTCCTTGAATACCAGCAGGTCCTCGCCCAGCAGGCGCAGCGGCTTGATGGGCTTGTCGTCGGTCAGTTCCGCGACCGGACACAATGCCTGCCAGTAGCGGCGCAGCAGTTCCCCGGCCGGCGTACCGGGTCCAACGCGGGTAAGACGTTCGTTCTGTTCCGACGTAATCATGGCAGTTTCCTCTTGCGTACAAGCGGGAATGCGAAACGTCTCGACGAGGGCCGGAGCGCGGCGTTTGACGTTTTGTTGGTGGGGCGGTTTGCGTTACCGGCCGATCGGACTCACAAGCAGCCTGGTCAAACTCCAAAAAAGAACTTCAGTGCCACTTCGTTATAGAGCTCCGGCTCGTCGTTCTGGCACACATGGCCGGAGTCCTCGAACCACTCGAAGGTAGCGTTGGGCAAGAGCTCCTTTAGCTGGTCGGCCATTTCCGGGGTGGCGAAGACGTCGTGCCGGCCCCAGATGAAGTGCATGGGGATGTCCAGCTTGGGCAGGCGATGGCGCAGGTCGAACCACTGCGCGGCCTGCGGTTCGTTGACCCGGCGGTTGCGGAAAAAATTCATGAATGACGCCTGCACCTCTGGCACGCCGGGTAGCTGTGCGTACTGCCAGCGTTTTTCCAGGCGTTCCTCGCTGATCCGCTCCGGATGGTGCTGGATGCCGCTGATGAAATTGCGCAGACCTTCCTTGGTGCCGTCGTAGGCCACCAGTTTTTTCATGCCGGGGGTCATGCCCATCTCGATGCCCATGCCAGTGGCGATGGTGCCGCTGCTGACCAGCAGCAGTTTCTTGACCCGGCCGGGATGGTCCAGCGCGTAACGGGCTGCCACATAGGCGCCCAGCGAGTTTCCGGTAACGTACACCTCGTCCAGGCACAGCGTGTCGATGAACACAGCCAGTTGCTCGGCCATGAACTGGTGCGAGAACTCCTTGTCGAGTGGCTTGTCGCTCAGACCAAAGCCGATCTGGTCCACCGCGATGGCGCGACCATGCCGGCCCAGCGCTCCGACGTTGTGGCCCCAGCCGAACTCGCCCGCCGCGCCCGGACCGCCACCGTGCACCATCACCACCGGTATGCCGTCGCCCCACTCGATGTAATGCATCTTGTAAGCGCCGGCACGCACGAAGCGGGAAACGAACGACTGGTTGCTCATGGCTGGACTCCTGTTCAGTAGCTGATCTTGATGTGCGGCGCGGGTTCCCCGTACTGGTGGGGTTCCAGGTCGTGGATGGCGTCTTCCGTGGTGATACCCGAGTGCGCGCCGGGGCGCCAGCAGTAATAGCCGGCGCGGGCACCGCCGTCGAGCAGAAAATCCTGTCCGGTCATGAACGACGATTCGTCCGATGCCAGGAACACCGCCGCGTTACCGATGTCGCGCGCGTTACAAAAACGCCCCAGGGGGATGCCCTTCAGGAAGTCATCGGCGGACATGGTGTGCGGGCCGTGGATACGCGGGTTCAGCATCTTGGCCGGGTACTGCCACAACAGGTGGTCCATAAAGGTGGGGCTGATGGTGTTGACGCGGATGCGGTGCGGCGCCAGTTCCATGGCCGCGCCACGGCAAAAATTGAGCAGCCCGGCCTTGGCGGCGTTGTAGGCGGTATTGCCGGCCTCGCCCTGGTGCGCTGCGTCTGACACCAGGTGGATGATAGAACCCGCCACACCCGCTTCCGCCATGGCACGGGCGGTGTACTTGGTGGTCAGCATGCCACCGGTGAGATAGCCGGTGAGGCTGGCGTTCCAGTCGTGCAGGTTCATGTCCATGATGGTGTGGCGGTACTGGTTACCGACCTGGTTGAACATGATGTCCACGCGCCCGTAGTGCGCCACGGCCTCGGCAACCAGCCGCTTGGCGTCGGCTTCCTGCGTCGGGTCACCAACCAGCGCATGCGCCTCGTAACCCTTGCCCTTGATGAAGGCCGCGCAGCGCTCGGCAGCCTCGGCGCGAATGTCCACGACCGCGACCCTGGCGCCTTCCTTTGCAAACCAGTGCGCGGTGGTGCCGGCAATGTGCGGGCTGGCGCCGAACACCAGCGCCACACGATCCTGCAAACGTCCCATGGCGGCGTCCTCAGCGGGGTTCGAAAATGGTGGTGACGAAGTTATCGTTGCACACCCAGGTGGGTTGGAAGTCGGCATGGCGCGGGGCGCCCGCGCCAACGTCGCTCATGGCGCCGGCCAGTACGGTGGGGATCAGCAACTCCCACTGCGCGTGGCGCTCGAAGTGCTCGAAGGAAAGCTGCCGCGGCCAGGCCCCGTAATCGCCCTGCTGCCACTGCTCGAACAGCGCGCGATCGGCTTCCACATCAGGGTGGATGCGTTCATTGGCCTTGCCGCTGTCGTTGGCGTGCGACCAGTCGCCGGCCGCAACGATGGCCACGCGCCACGGCGAGGGCTTGAACGCACGCGCAATCTCTACCCCCAGGTCAAAGGCTCCCTGCGGTGTCAGCGGCGGGTCGTCGCGGGTCAAATCGAGCGAACTCAGGCCCTCCTCATCCCGCACCCGCCCGAAGCGGAAGGGGTCGATCCCCAGCGGCAGCACCGGTGTGGCAAATTCGCGCCGGTCAAAATCCAGATGCACCGTCCCGGCAATGCAGTTGTGGCCCAACCCAGCCGGATGCGGCGACTCGGGAACGAGCCGTGGCGCAATACCAACGTTGGCCAGGTGTTTGGCCAGGACATCCGCGGCTTGGGGGTGTCCGCGCAGGGTCACGACCTTGCCCGGGTCTTCCTCGAACCAGTTATCGCGAAAAAAGGTCCACAAATTCCACGGCTGCACCTGGATGGCCTCATGCGTGTGCAGCCACCACTGCGGGCGCTCAGTGGCGGCAAAAGTCTCGTGCACGTCGCGATACATCATCAGCAGCAGATCGGGCCGGAAATCGTCCAGCGCCCGGCGCAGGGTGCGGAATTGATCGTGCTGGCGCAGCTGGTGCGCGGCACCGGCGGTACGGCCCTGATCCTGATCCGAGCCCCACTCGGCGCGCATCGGCGCCGGCCAGTTGGCCGGATCGCGCAAGTGCGGCTTGTCACGCCAGCCCCAGGCCAGGTTGCCCCACAGCACCCACGGCATGTTCGCCGGCTTCATGCGCAGGAACGGAAAATCCGAAACCGTGAGGCCCAGGATTTCAGCCATTTGTTCCTCCATTCTTGGCTGGTGCGCCGTGGTTTGGATGCGCGCCGGATTGGTTGCCCGACTCAAGGCACGCTGCTAGGCTCCGCGAGACCTTGGACCCAAATCAAGCCGTCGCAACCCACGCTCTCCCAATGTCGAGGAAAGCCGTAATCCGGGTTGGCGATAGGTGGGGGGCAGCTCGGATGGTAGCGCATCTTCGGCGGGCTTTTCGTCCTCGACATGTAGCGCGCAACATCCGGATGCACAGGACAGCGATGGCTCTATCGGGCGGGCGGGAAGCATGATCGCAGGTTGGCACAGGAGTAGCCCATGGCCGTGATCGACGTGGGTCGCGACAGCGCCCGCATCAACCAGCTCTATTACGAGCACATTCCGGAGTTGGGCATCCCCAATTACTGGTACCCGGTGGCTCGCGCAAAGGACATCAGGGAACAACCGACGCCAAAGACCCTGCATGGCGCGCCGGTGGCCCTGCTGCGGCGCAATGGCAAGATCTACGCGGTCGCCAACGAGTGTCCCCACCGCGGCACTCGCCTGCACAAGGGCAGCTGCGAGTTTCCCGGCAGCAATACCCTCACCTGCCGGTACCACGGCTGGACCTTCGACGTCACCAGCGGCGCGCTGGTCGGCGTGCTGACTGACGGACCCGATAGCCCAATGACCGGCAAGGCGCGCTTGCGGACGTACCCTGTGGAGGAACGCCAGGGCATCGTCTGGCTGTGGCTGGGCGATCGCAAACCCGTCCCGGTGGAGGACGATATTCCGCCTGGCCTGTTGATGGCGAGCGAGGTACATGTAGTCCAACGCGAGTGCTACGGGAACTGGCGCTGGCACGCCGAGAACCCGGGCCTGGGTCACGCTACCATGCTGCACCGCGATTCAGCCTACATGCGGTTTGTGGATTTTTTTGGTTATGGCAAGCGCCTGCAACCGGTCCTGATGCACGAAGGCCTTGACGGCGAGTGGCTCCAGGAACGGTTCGACGACGTCGGCAAAGGCGAACACTATCCCGGCCTTGGGCCATGGCCCCGGCGCCGTTTCGGTGAAGTCATCCAGATCCAGGAACTCAAACCCACATTGGGGGTGAGCACAATCGTCTCGATTCGCCTGCCCGGCGTGGTGCGCATTAACAATTACCCATTTCAGGGCGCGATGTACTACGAGTGGTTCGTGCAGACCGACCCCGACCATTACCTATATTTCCAGGTCGATTGCGGCTTTCCCAAGACAGTGGCACAGCGACTGAAGTATTTGTTTCACTACTACGCCTGGGGCCGCTTCATTGGCATAGTGCGCTTCACCATGCAGGATATCGACATGGTCGGCGACTCTCACGACCTGTGTAAAAAACAAGGCCACAACGATCCTGTCGCCCTGTTTCGCCCGGATCACTTCCACCTGGCCTGGCGCAAGTACGCGATGGCGAACCTGCGTGGCGGGCCGGTGCCAGGTTTCGAGGATGCGCGTTCAGCACCGTCGTAGTGCCGACTCGCCAGCGCGGATCGGCAGGCACCAACCGGCTTACCCACGCCGGTTGCACCCTGCAGGCTGCCTTGTCGGTATAAGCGGGCCCTTGCTAGGCTGCAACATGGCGGCGCGGCCGCGCCCAGTAACGAGGACAAAAGCCATGAAGGTCATCGACGCCCGGACCGACGCCGCGCACATCAACGAATTGTTCTACCAGCGCATTCCCGAGGCGGGCCTGCGCAATTACTGGCACCCGGTGGCGCTGTCGCGCGAGATTACGGACAAGCCGGTGGCACGCACTCTGATGGGCGATGCCGTAGTGCTGCTGCGCCGCCTGGGTCGGGTTTATGCGCTGGCCAACGCTTGCCCGCACCGAGGTACGCAGCTGTCGAAGGGAACATGCGAGTTTCCAGGCACGCGCACACTGACCTGCCGTTATCACGGCTGGACCTTCGATGTCGGTGACGGCAGCCTGGTCGCGGCGCTCACCGACGGCCCGGACAGCCCCATCGTCGGCAAGCTGCGCGTGCGCACCTATCCAGTGGAGGAACGTCAGGGGATCGTATGGATATGGCTGGCCGACAGCCCACCGGTGCCGGTGGAGCAGGACATCCCACCCGGTCTGCAACAGGCCACCATTGTCCGCACGGTGCGTCGCGTCGCCACCGGCAACTGGCGTTGGCACGTGGAGAACCCGGGCCTGGGCCACGCCACCATGCTGCACCGCGACTCGGCCTACATGCGCATGGTGGACTTCTTCGGCTACGCGGAAGATCCGCAGGCCGTTCTGGGCAGCCAGGGTGATGACGGTGAATGGCTGTTGGACCGCTTCGGCGCACCGGGTAAACGCGCTCAGTACCCGGGCCTTGGCGTGTGGCCGCGCAAACGCTTTGGCGAACTTGTCAACATAACCGGGATGATGCCCTCGTTGCGCGGCATCGATACCTTTGTATCGGTAAAACTGCCGGGCATCATCCGGGTGATCAACTTTCCGATCATGGACTCGCTCTATTACGAGTGGTTTGTGCAGACCGATGCCGATCACTATTTGTACTTCCAGGTGGCCTGCGGCTACCCGACGACGCGCCGGGAGCGGCTGTCGTGGCTCACACGCTTCTACGCATGGGGCCGCTGGGCCGGTATGGTGCGCTTTAATGCGCAGGACTTGTGGATGGTGGAGGACTCACATGCCAAGGCCAAGGCCGACGGAACAAACGATCCGGCGCCCCTGTACCGCCCGGATGGCTTTCAGCTTGCCTGGCGAAAATACGCGCTGGAAAACCTGCGCGGTGCCAAGGTGACAAAACAGCAAAGCGACTCGCTCCAGGCCGCGAGCTAAAGCAGGTTCACGCGTCCACCACCATCGCGTCACAGTCAATTTCCAGCAGTATTTTCGGGTCAAAGAAACCGGTCACCTTGATCAGCGATGTGGCCGGATCGATGCCACCGAAAAATTCCAGATGCGCGCGGCCGATGTCCCATACGTGGGCCATGTCGATCAGGTAAATGCGCGTGCGCACCACATGCTGCATACGCCCACCGAGCGCCTCCACGCTGCGCTTGACGTTTTCCAGCGCCTGCCGCGCCTGGGCATAAGCGTCACCCTCGCCGACCACCGCGCCAGCGGCATCGCGCGCAGGCGTGCCGGATACGGCAATGAAGTCGCCGACCCGGCGAGCCTGGGAGTAGCCAAACTTACTGGCGAACTGGGGCGGGGCGGGTACCGTGCGGTTGCTCATGGACAATGCTCCTGGTTGCGGGTGGCGCGGCGGGGCGGCAGGGCGCGGCCAAGGTGCCCGGTCCTGTTTGGAATCGGCTCTGCCCCGCGCCGGACTGGAACCCGTTTGGCTGGGCGGGGGCTACAACGGCCAGCATGACCTGCGCCGCGTCGGCAATACGGAAAGTGGCGGACTGAACCTAAAAAAGCGCCGCAACGTCCACTAGTGGGACGTTGCGGCGCTGTTCGGCAATGGCCTGACGCGACCGCCGCACGGGGAGTGTGACAGCCATGTCTCGCCTTGAGTTAGAAGACACAGCGCACCAAAACGCCCTCAGAGCAGATCGGCATACTTGGAAGCGTCCACGCCAAGCTTGGCGAGTCCATCCTTGAGTTGGCCTTTCATGAACGGCGGTGTCGCACGAATCTGGCCACGGATGACATCATCCACGTCGACGCTGGCGCCGCCGCGCTTGGTCGCTTCTTCCTTGGCGTAATTCTCGATTTGGGGCTTGGCCATGGCACGAAACGCTACCGGAATATCGGCGACTACTTTGTCGAACATTTCCTTGCCTTCGGTCGAAAAATCCATTTCCTGTCCTCCTGAGTGTTATAGGTGGTTGGCGCCTGAACACACGTTCAGGCGAATCGATTGTGGCGCCTTTTCTGGACACTGGCAAACCTTGTGATGATCCCTAATGTTCTGACCGTGGCCGGATCGGACCCTTCTGGTGGGGCCGGCATCCAAGCCGATTTAAAGACGTTCTCGGCGCTGGGGGCCTATGGCATGGCCGTGATCAGTGGCCTGACGGCCCAGAACACCCGCGGCGTCACGGCTGTGCGCCGCCTGGAGCCCGATTTCGTAGCGGCGCAGATCGACGCCGTGTTCGCCGACATTCGCGTCGACGCGGTCAAACTCGGCATGCTGGGCGATGCCCCGATCGTGGCTGCGGTGGCCACCCGTCTGCACCGATGGGAGCCGCGGCATGTGGTACTCGATCCGGTAATGCTGGCCACAAGCGGCGACGCCTTGCTGCTGCCGCAGGCTCTGGACACACTGCGGCGCGAGCTGCTCCCCCTGGCAACCCTGATTACGCCCAACCTGCCGGAAGCAGGTGCGCTGCTGGGTCGTCCGCCGCCCTGCGACCTGCCTGGCATGCGCCAGGCAGCGCGGGCGCTGCAGGCGCTCGGCCCCCGGTGGGTGCTGGTCAAAGGTGGCCACCTGCCGGGCGACGATTGCACCGACCTGCTGTATGACGGCCGGGAGTTTCTGGAGTTACCGGCACCGCGCATTGCGAGCGGCAATACGCACGGCACCGGTTGCACCTTGTCCGCGGCTATCACGGCGGGCCTCGCGCACGGCCTCGCCATGCCGCAGGCAGTAACGCAAGCCAAGGTCTATCTCACTGCCGCCATTGCCGCTGCCGACACACTCGACGTCGGCCATGGCCACGGACCGGTGCAGCATTTTCACGCCTGGTGGGGCTGATTGGAGGGCACCACGCATCCAAAAGGGACGCATCGTTTACCCGCCCGGTTTTCCTTGCTCCTGCCGTCCTGCAGGTCCTGGCACGCAAGGTTCGCTAGAACTTTCATATCCGGTAATTGCGGGCCACAGTGCCGCCAAATGCCTCGGCAGTACGGGAATTCCGAAGCGTTCGGAGTGGGTGCAGCCATGATTGGCCGGCTGCGAACCTGCGCATGCCTATTAAACTGGGCGTAGCCGATCTACAGCCAGTGCTGTGCCAGGTTCCGGATACATATTTTGGGAGAAGTGGCAATGACCGACGGACTGCTTAATTACGAACTGCGGGCAGATCACATCGCGATTCTGACCATGAATCGGCCCGAGAAAATGAACGCGCTGAACGCCGGTCTCGCGGGCGCCCTCGTTGACGGCTTGCGTCGCTTCGACGCCGATCAGGACGCCTGGGTGGGCATTCTGACCGGCACTGGCAAGGCTTTTTGTGCGGGTGCCGATCTGGAGAACATGCGCGTCGGCAGCGCGGATGGCGGCGACTGGGTCGGTGCCATCGACCACCTGCAACCGCTGTTCGAGGCGATAGAAGGGGAGCGCAAGCCGCTGATCGCAGCCGTCAACGGCTTCTGCATGGGCGGCGGTCTGGGGCTGGCCCATTCCTGTTCGCTGATAGTCGCGATCGAGTCGGCCAAATTCGGCATGCCGGAGGCGGCCGTCGGCGTGCCCAACTTCTCTTACTTCGACCTTTGGAAAACCGTGGGCTACCGCCGGGCGCTAGAGATGAGCCTCACAGCCGACCCCTATCCAGCCAGCCATATGCTGGACATCGGCTTTCTGAATCAGGTGGTGCCCGATGCACAGCTGATGCAGGCGGCCCTGGCGCTTGCCGCCCGCATAGCCAAGAATGCTCCACTCGCCACCGCCGGGGCTGAACAGGGCATGAAATTCACCCTGCACAATCCGCGCGAGGCCTGGCCCGCGGCGGCCCGGCAGATATGGAAAAAAGTGTTGGCGAGCGACGATCTGCGCGAGGGGCTGGCGGCTTTTGAACAGAGGCGCAAACCCACGTGGGGCAATAGTTAGCAATAGGGAACAACGATCAGGAGGAGATAATCCAATGGCAAACAACGATCCGAAAATTCAGGTGGAATTCTTTCACGACGTGATGTCCTGCTGGTGCTTCCACGCCTCGCAGCGCCTGCGCGCGCTGGTGGCAACGCAGCCCGACATCGAGGTGACGCACCGCTCGTGGCCGCTGGCGACCGATCCCACCCTGATGACCAAGATCTTTCCGAGCAAGGATGCGGCCAGAGCCGAGATATGCGGACAGCACTGGAAGGACGCGCATGACGTCGAGAACGATCCGCGCATCGACTACCGGCTGATGATGACCCGAACCTTCGACTACCCCTATTCCATGCCCAGCCAGCGCGGCTGCAAGGCGGCGGAAAAGCAGGGCGGCCAGGCCGCCCATTGGGACTTTTTCGATCGGGCGCAAAAAGCGCATCTGACCGAATGCATCGACACCGCTGATCCGGAGGTACTCGCACGATGCGCCGGGGACGTGGGCCTGGACGTGGCGCGCTGGCGCAAGGACTTCGAGGACACGACCGCGCGGGACGCGGAGATTTTTCGCGACATGGAAACCGCCAAGGGCTACGGCATCTTGCGTGCACCGACGCTGATCGCCAACGGCAAGCACCAGTGCCATGGGGAGTACTGGTCGACCTTCGGCCACCGCATCACGACCGAGCGGCTGGAAGTGTTTTTCAACGATATCCGCTTCGGGCGCAAGGTGGGCCGGGCCTAGCCCGGTCGGGTCGGGGTTGCCGGCCGCGGCCGGCCTGAATTCAAACCCCCCACGCCCTGGCGTGCCGAGGCAGCGGCTGCATCGAATCCCTGGGCACCTGGTCCAGGCGGTCTTCGGCGGCAAAGATTGACGCCGCCCGCACCGCCTGACTGGCGGGTTCGAGCCCGGGGACCGGTCCGCCCGCCAGGCTGCTACGCGCCGCCCTGGCCAGCAAGCGTCGGGTCACGATAATGCCGTTGTCGCTCGACACCAGGTTCTCCAGCGTCCGGTCGGCGATGCGTCCCTGGCTCTCCTGGACGGCGGTGTCCTGCATCGCGAAGCTCGGAATGCCGGTGAAGCTGTCGCCGCGGCCTTGCGCTGCACGGTCCTGCTGGTAGTCGTTGCTCCGGTTGGCGCGGCCCTGATGGGTGCCAGGCACAAACTCCACATGCAGCCCGCCGCCGCGACGCATGGCCTCCCGCTCGGCCTCGGACAGGGGTTTGTCCACGTGGTAGTTAACCGCCCATGACCAGCAGTTGTGGTCGTCGAGAGGTACCCAGGCCTGGGCATTCAGCGACAGGTCGCCAGTCGGCGCGATGATGTTGAAGCAGGGCATCAGAAACTGGGTGACGCGCCAGTAGTAGAGTCCATGGTCCGCAATGCGGCGAGCGCCCAGGAGCAATCCGCCGTCTGTTTCGGCGGTCTCGTAGCGCGGATTCGGATCACCAGCGATGATCTTCAGAATGCGCGAATCAGTGCCTGACCCACCCATGCCGATGACCGGATCGGAACCGATGGTCCCCCGGTGCAGGAAGGACAGATGACTCGAATCCAGTCCGCCTTCCATCACCTGCAGGTAGTTGCACTCCTGCAGACGTTTGGACACGAACAGATGACTCGTGGGCAGGGTTGCCCACTCGAACTCCGGTGGCGGTGGTTGTTGCTGTGGCGCCCCGAGATAGGCCCAGATCACGCCGCCGCGCTCGACCGTCGGATAGGATTTGACCCGGATAGCGTCGCGAAAACCGCTCGCCGACGGTTCCGACGGAATATCGAGGCAGCGTCCTTGCCGGTCGAACTTCCAGCCGTGGTAGGCGCAGCGGATACCGGAGGCTTCATTGCGGCCGAAGTAGAGCGATGCCTGCCGGTGAGGACAGGCTTCCTCAAGCAGGCCGACCCGACCGTCGCTGTCGCGAAACGCGACCAGGCGCTCGCCCAGCAAGGGCGTTCGTACCGGCGGGCAGTCCGGCTCCGGCAACTCCTCCACGGTGAGCGCTGGTAACCAGTAGCGGCGGAACAGGGCGCCCATCGCAGTGCCCGTATCGGTTCGGGTGAGCAAATCGTTTTCTTCCCGATTCATGTCGCTATCTCCGCATCAAGACCCATACGACCGGCCCGGTCTTCCGAACACGCCTGTGCATTCTCGGTCGGCCGTGACGGGAGCGCGATACCTGAGGTCGACCGGGGGCCGGTTCAGACTTGTATTGCCGTTTGGGACAGAATGGTCTACTGGACCAGGCCACCCCCGCGGCAGCCCCATGCATTCACCCTATGGGTTAATTCTCGAAGACGGCGCACGGCAGCACCGCACTATTTTCTGGAACGAGACCATCTACCAGCAGGAATTGCAGCACATCTTCGCGCGCTGCTGGCGGTTCCTGACCCATGAATCGCCAATCCCGAACCCCGGTAACTACATCACCACCCGCATGGGCGAAGACGCCGTCATCGTCATTGGTCAGGACCACAGCCCAGCGGGCGCCGTCGCCGATTCCCGCCGGCCTCGCGGCAATACCGTGTGCCACGCTGATTCCGGCAACGCGCAGCGTTTTACCTGCAGCTACCACGGCTGGACGCTTGCCAACCACAATATCCTGCTCTACCAGCCGGTGGTGCTGCACAGGAACCTGAATGTGTTTATCTGGCCCCAGACCGCCCGCGACCCGGCGGCGCTGATACCACTGGCGCCGGGATGACACTGCCTCCGGTTCCAGAATTCGTAACCGTGGGTGTCTTTACCAACCCGCTCGACGCGCATCTGGCGAAAGGACGCCTCGAGGCCGAGGGGATTTCGGCCCATATTCTTAACGAGCACTACATCTGGGCGAACTGGCCGCTTTCGGATGCCTTGGGCGGAGTCAAGGTTCAGGTAGCCCACCACAACGCCGACGGGGCCAAAAAAATCCTCACAGCGCACATCGCCGGGGCATATGAGCAGGATTTGAAACAGGAGTTCCCGCAGATCGAGCACAAAGCATGCCCTAGATGCGGGTCAGAAGAATTCGAGAGCACCCTGCCTTTAAGTTATTTGCTGCTTGTTATTTTTACGCTTGGCCTGGGAATAATCTTCCCGATGCGGCAGAGCAATCACACGTGCCTGAGCTGCGGTTTGCGATGGAAAGATTAGATTACATCGATCGGCTGGCGCAGCCGGGTGCAAAATAAGCTTGCGATGACACACTCACGCAGCACGCTGAGCGCCACCCGATGCTGGTGACCCAAACCCGCCCGCGTTAAGCTGTGCCGACGCGGATCGTGCACCGCGTTCAAGATCATCGACCAGATCGCCGCTAGTATTTATGACAGCGGTGATGCCAGCAAAATCCGCCAAGCCCGCCAGCGACGTGGCCCGGTCCCGGGGCACCGCAATCGGCATGGGAAGCCTGTAACCGCGTGCGGACGGCTGGGCGATCTGCACAGCCGACCACGCGTGTTGTCGCACCCGCCAGCGCCCAGAGCATGAACCGCCGATCCACTTTTTTACATGGCAAAGGGATTGACACTGAAACTGAACGCGATGGCTATGCCGGAAACAGACGCTGTAAAAAAAACCTCAACGCCGTTTTTAACGCGCGTCCTCCCCGGAACGGGTTCGTATTGGTGGGTGCCGGTCGCGGCGCTTGTAGTTGCTGCGGCCTGGTTCAGCCACGCTGCTGTTGCCACGGAAACGGCGGATGAAGATTCCGCTGAGCAAGCCGCCCCGCCGGTAGGGATCACCGCGCCGCCGTCCAGCGACCTTGCAGATTCAGCCGCCAACAAACGGCCGTCCGCCGCGTCGGCGGTCACGCCAGCCCCAGCCCCAGAACCGCGCGCCGGCACAACAGCCGAAAAACCCAGCCGCACGGCGGCGCAAGCGACCGCAGCGCCGAAGTCTTCCTCCGCAGCTGAATCAGGCGCCATGGACGATGACGCCGCTTCGAAGCGGTCATCGTCAGCCGATACCCGGCCCACGAGGGCGAACGATGTCGGTCTACCGCCTATCGGCGATCCGCCGGCACCTGCCGCAACCAAAAAAAAGGCCCCAACTCGGGACTTTCCCACCGTCACCCCCGTGGAGCCTTTCAAGCTGCTCGGTTCGGAAGTGCCTCCCGGCGAGGTGCGCCAGCTGTCCTGGTTCGCCAACCAGCACTACTCGGGTGTCGAAAGCGCGGCTCAGGTTCTGGTCGCCCATGGCAGCAAGCCTGGCAAGGTACTGTGTGTCACGGCGGCTATCCATGGCGACGAAATCAACGGCGTGGAAATCGCCCGGCGGGTGTTCTACCGGACCAAGCCCAAGAGTCTGGCCGGAACCCTGGTGGTCGTACCCATCACCAACCTGCATGGCTTCGAGCGCAGTTATCGCTACCTGGCGGACCGCCGCGATCTGAACCGGTATTTCCCCGGCATCGTCGACGGTAGTTCGGCGGCGCGTATTGCCCACTCGTTCTTTACCAGCGTCATTGAGCACTGCGATGCGCTGGTGGATTTGCACACCGGCTCCTTCCACCGCACCAACCTGCCCCAGCTGCGCGCCGATCTGAGCAAGAAAAAGGTGGTTCATCTGACTCATGGCTTTGGCGCCACCGCGGTTCTCGATGACAAGGGCGCGATCGGCACCCTGCGTCGGGCCGCGACCGATGCGGGTATTCCCGCCGTGGTGCTGGAAGCCGGGGAACCGATGCGCCTGCAGCCCGATGAGGTCCGTCACGGCGCCAAGGCTGTAAAGAGCCTGATGGCCCACCTGCGCATGGTGAAGAAATCCTGGCGTTGGCGCGACCCGCAACCGGTCTACTACGAGTCCGTCTGGGTACGGGCCAGCCGGGGTGGCATCCTGATGGCCGCGGTTCAGCTCGGAGACAGTGTCAGCGCCGGGCAATCACTGGGCGCCGTTACCGACCCTATCAGCAACAGCCGCAGCCAGGTCATCGCACCCCAGGCCGGGCGCGTCATCGGCATGGCGGTGAATCAGATGGTGCGCCCAGGCTATGCGGTCTTCCGCATCGGCATCGAACGCACAGAAGCCGAAATCGTGGAGACGGCGGCCCAGCCGAGCACGGACGACTCCTCAGCAACGCCTGTGACAACTTCACCCGCCGCGACAAGCGACCCGGCGCAGGACGACATCACCGACGACGCGAGCTCGGACACGGACCATTCCGACGAGTAGTTTTCGTGCACCAGGGCGAGCTGACCCCTCGCCCGTCGACACGTGAAGACAAGAGTGACGGCGCTCACCGGCAATTCTGAACAACCCGGACACTGCGTATGCGCACGCATCCGCAGGCGCGCTAGCCGGTCGTCATCATTCGGGACGTAACGTCACCCCTGGTCGGGTGGGTGGCAGCTTCAGTACCTGGCCGATGCGCAGGTGCGCGGTGGGCTTGAGACCATTACGCGCCGCCAGCTGGCGGGTACTGATGCCATTACGGGCGGCGATGCCGCTCAGCGTCTCGCCGCGACGCACCAGATGGCGAGTTTCCGTCAGCGGCGCTGCCTGGCCCGCGCGACGACTGATCTGGGCAATGCGCGTGTCGGCGTTGACGCTGCCGGCCGGCAAACGCAGCTCATAGCCCTTGGGCAACAACTGAGTTTCGTCCCATACCGTCGAGCGCAGGGCCGGATTGAGTGCCCGCAGGGCGCTGCGGTCGATACCCAGGCCACTTTCGACCGACCGCAGGGGCAGGAAGGCCGGCAGGGTGACCACGTGGCCCTGCACCGGGGCAACCTTGACGATGGGGCCGAAGTGCTTTTCCGGTGCCGACGACAACTCAAGCGCAGCCAGGAAAGTCGGGTAGAAGTTGCGTGAGGCAAACCCGAAGTAGGGGCCGTCGTAGCGTTCTATCAGCGTGCCGATATCGGTGGTGCCCATGCGTTGCACCGCCTTGCGCATGCCACCGCGACCATGGTTGTACGCCGTCAGAGCCAATGGCCAGGTGCCAAGCGCGTCGTAATTGCCCCGCAGCAGGCGGGCGGCGGCGACGGTGGCGGTGTGCGGGTCGTAGCGTTCGTCCACGTAACGGTCTATGCGCAGATACTCGCGCCCGGTGCTGGCCATGAACTGCCACAAGCCAGCCGCTCCGGCGTGCGAGCCGGCCATCGGATCAAAGCCCGATTCCACGTACGGCAGGGCGCCGATTTCCTGCGGCACACCGTACTGGCGCAGCGTTCGCCGGATGTGCTCTTCCCAAGCACCAGAGCGACGCATGCCGGCGGCGAAGCGGTCGGCCTGACCGAGCTGAAAGCGCACCCGGCCGGCGGCTTCCCGCAGTTCGGCGGCGCTTGCGCCCTGCCACAGCGCGCGTACCTGACGCACCTGCGGATCGGACAGGTCGGCGCTACCATCCGCCAGTGCCAGCACGCGCTGGCGGAGGGCAGCGCGGCGCGGCTCGACATGCCGTTCGCGTTGCTGGCGGTCCAGTTCCCCAGACCAGTGCACGGTGCCATAGACGACGTTCAGGTGGCGGTCATCGTGCAACAGGCCGCCGTGCGTATCGACTTCGCTGAACACCCGGCTCCAGAACCGCACCGCCGGCTCCAGCGACGCCGGTCGCGGCAGCGCACCCGGCTGAGCGTGAGCGCCGGCAACCAGGCACAGCAGTAGCAGGCAAAACAAGCGGCACGCCGCCATCGGCTTCAGACTCCAGAAAGGGACAACAGGCATTCTAAACGCGCTGGTCACGGGCGTTGGCCGGGCTGGCCAGCTTCGTGTCACAGTGTGTCGAGCGCCGGCTTCGGCGTCTTTCAAGCAGAGCCATAACTGAATTAAGGAGAAACCCCATGACTACCGATTATGTGAACGAAGTCCGCTACAAGATGGGCCAGGACAAGATAGCCGAGTTCTCCAAAGGCCCGAGTGTGACCGACTCGGTCATGAACACCTTGAACAAGGTGGCGCCACACATGGCGCGACAGGCCATGGAATTTGTGCTCGGTGACGTGCTGTCGCGCCCGGGCCTGGACCCCAAGACACGCGAGCTACTGAACGTCGCCGTGCTGACCGCGATCGGTGCCGAGCTGGAGCTGAAGCTGCACGCCAACGTGGCACTGAACATCGGCTGCACGCGGGAACAAATCGTCGAAGCCGTGTCGCAGCAGGCGGTTTATGTCGGCTTTCCGACCGCCATTAACGGCATCAAGGTACTGGAACAGGTGTTTGACGCCCGCGACGCGCAAGGCGTCAGCAACTAGCCACCGATCGGCAGGGCAAGCCATGGAAGGCTTGTCCGCCCGCCGGTCTCAGAACGGCGATGCACCGAACCAGGCCTGGTGATAGGCCAAGGTCACTCCAAACAGGCCAAGCGCGCCAGCCACCGCCAACCAGTTGATCTCGCCCAGGACCAGCCGGTTGCGGCCCTGCCAGATGGCAACGAATGGCAGGTAGGAGGTCTGTTTGGCGAATACCTCCCAGGCCGCGCCGTGGCGCTTGCGGTACTTGCGGTCCAGGTTCAGCGGCGCGATCAGGCCCTGCACGACGAAACTGCCAAACAGCAGGTGCGAGGCCCAGTCGCCGTTGACCGGAAAATGCGCCAGCCCCCACAGACCCAGCGCGAACAGTCCGGCGTGGCGGGTGATGCGCACGATGCCGCGCGCCTCGACCTGATCCGGCGGCACCGCGCCCAGCGTGGTCGGATTCCTGGCCGTTATGCTGGCACCGAACATGGCGAACGCCAGCGCCATCAGCATCCAGCTTGCGGGCTTGAACGCCTCGACGGTGCCCCAGGTTTCCAGGTAAGGCGCGCGGGCGTAAGCGATGCCCATCCAGGCCAGGCTGACGGCTATGGTCAGCGCAAACATGGCCTTGAACGGACCCTCGCCAGTACGGGCGACGATGACACCGCGCAGCGGACTGCCCGAGACGATCCAGTGCATGCCAAGGAACAGTGCCGTGGCGGCGATCAGCGATTCCATTCGTAGCCTCCTTCCGGTCGAACGGGTTTGTGCGGACATTCTCCAGCGGTCGGCACTCTAAGCCCCGCGCAGTACACTTGGCTACCCGCGATTCTGAGCAGGATTGATTTGGTGACAAGCTCCCGCAAACTCGGCCAACGCGGTCTGGACAAGGTGTCGCGCATACCGGTGAAGGTGGAACCCGCGACGCAGGTGCTGCGCAAGCCGGACTGGATTCGCGTGCGCCTGCCGGCCAGCCCCGGCTTCAACCGGGTCAAGACGCTGCTGCGCGAGAACGCCCTGCATACGGTGTGCGAAGAAGCGTCGTGCCCCAACATCGGTGAGTGCTTCAGCAAGGGCACGGCGACGTTCATGATCATGGGCCACAAATGTACCCGCCGCTGTCCGTTCTGCGACGTGGCGCACGGCAAGCCGGATGCGCTCGACGCCGACGAACCGGCCCACCTGGCCGACGCGGTGGCGACGCTGGGGTTGAAGTACGTGGTCATTACCTCGGTCGACCGCGACGATCTGCCGGACCGTGGTGCCGGTCACTTTGTGGCATGCATCCAGGCGGTGCGCGAGCACTCGCCCGCGACCACGATTGAGGTACTGGTGCCGGACTTCCGGCACCGCATCGACGTGGCCATCGATATCCTGCGCGCGGCACCACCGGACGTGTTCAACCACAACATCGAGACCGTGCCGCGCCTGTATGCGGCAGCGCGTCCCGGCAGCGACTACGCCGCCTCGCTGGAACTGCTGCAACGCTTCAAGGCGGAATTTCCCGCGCTGCCGAGCAAATCCGGTCTGATGCTGGGCCTGGGCGAAACCGACGATGAAGTGCTGGAGGTCATGGCTGACCTGCGCGCCCACGACGTCGACATGCTGACCATCGGTCAATATCTGGCGCCTAGCCAGCATCATCTGCCGGTGCGCCGTTATGTACCGCCACAGACTTTCGTCGAGCTGGCCGAGCGCGGCCGGCAGATGGGCTTTGCCAATGTTGCCAGCGGGCCGCTGGTGCGCTCTTCCTACCACGCCGACTTGCAGGCCGAAGGCCACGCGGTAGGCTGAGTAGTGGAATTTCTGGCCGTCAAGGCACTGGCGTCGCTAGTCACGCCGCCGGGGCTGTTTGCCATGCTGGCGCTGGGGGCGGCCTTGAGCGTGCGCCGCTGGCCGGACCTGGCGCGTCGCCTGTGTCTGGCCTGTGCCGGATTGATCCTGCTGCTTTCTAGCGGGCCGGTGAGCCAGGCCCTGCTCGATTCCCTGAATCGTTATCCAACGATCGACCCGGTCACCATCAAATCAGCGCAGGCGATCGTTGTGCTTGGTGCTGGCGCGCAGCGCGGCCTGGCCGACTACGGCGGCGGAACGGTGACATCCCTGGCATTGGAGCGGCTGCGCTATGGCGCTCACCTGGCGAGTGACAGCGGCCTCCCCGTGCTGGTGACCGATGGCGGCCCCGACGGCCAGTCCCCTGGCGCCCAGTACATGGCCAACACCCTGCTCGAGTTTGGCGTGCGCGCCCGCTGGATCGAAGGCCGCGCGCTGACTACGTATGAGAATGCCCGTTTTGCGCGCCATATGCTGGCCGCCAGCGGCATCGAGCGCGTGGCGCTGGTCAGCCACAGCTGGCATTTGCCACGCGCCGTGGCCGCTTTCGAGCAGGTCGGTTTCCAGGTGTTGCCAGCGCCGACCCTGGTGGGCGCCCAGCGCCGGCCCGCGAGCCTGGACTGGCTGCCCAGCGCAAGCGCGCTCGAACACTCAACGTGGGCCGTGCACGAGTATCTTGGCAGCGCCTGGTACCGCCTGCGTTACAGCATCGGTTGGTGAACATGCAGCCACAACCGGCCGCTACCGTGGCACCGCTACGCGACGGCGCGAAGGGGCTGGAAGTACTGTTGCTGCAACGCAGCCCGCAGTTGGCATTTGCCCCTGGCGCCTGGGTCTTTCCAGGCGGACGCATTGATGCCGGTGATCATGCTCACGGTACGGCCAGCGCGCCACGCCAGGCCGCGGTGCGCGAGGCCTCCGAGGAAGCCGGCATCACACTGACGGCCAGCAGCCTGGTGGAGGTGGCGCACTGGACCACTCCGCCCGGACAGGTGCGCCGCTTCGCGACCTGGTTTTTTATCGCCGACGCGAATCATTGCCACACGGTGCGTATCGATGGCGTCGAGGCGGTGGATTTTCTGTGGCTGACGCCGCAGGATGCCCTGGCGCGGGCCGGCCACGGCGGGCTGCACCTGATCCGTCCGACCCTGGCCACGCTAACCCAGTTGCGGGAATTCGGTCGTGTGGACCAGGCATTGGCCGGTTTCGCCGAGCAGCAGGTGATCCGGCGCTGAACCGCATCGGCGACTTGTGAATTCAGGAGAAACGTAAGGATGAGTTTGCAGGTGATCGGCGCCGGGCTCGGACGGACTGGCACGATGTCGCTGATGACCGCGCTGGAGCGGCTCGGTTTTGGTCCGTGCTATCACATGATGCAGGTGTTGGCGCGGGTGGACGATGCGCCGGCCTGGCAACAGTTTGCCGCCGGCGAGCGTAGCGACTGGGACAGCTTGCTGGGTGAGTTTGGCGCAGCAGTGGACTGGCCGGCGAGCTATTTTTGGCGGGAGCTTGCCGCCCACTACCCGCAGGCCAAGGTGGTGTTGACCGTCCGCGACGCCGATCGCTGGCACGCCAGCATAAGCAGTACGCTATTCCGCTTCATGAGGGCAACGATAACCCCTGACGACGTGGCGGCGCGCCAGCAAATCGCGATGGCCCGCGACATCGTGCAACAGCGAACATTTGACAACGAACTGGATGATCGCGAGCACCTGATCGGCGTCTATCAACGCCACAACCGCGCCGTGCAGGCAGCGCTGGGACCCGACCGGCTGCTGGTCTACGACGTGGCACAGGGATGGGCGCCTCTGTGCGATTTCCTGGCCGTACCGGTGCCGAGCGAACCGTTTCCCCGGGTCAATGCGCGCGAACAGTTGCTGAGCACCCATGCCGAGCGGTACCACACGCCCGCCCCCGGATCCGCATGACGCCGCCTTGAAGTCCGGCGTGGCTCAGGGGCGAGCTGGCGCCGGGGTGGACTGCCAGACCGACAGCTTCCAGGCGCCGCCTTCCTGCACATAGATGGCCGTATAAAGCACGTTGGCTTGCAGCGGCTTGCCGTCCAGGACGACCTCGACATGGTTGCTACCGGTCAGCGCCACCACCGCATCCGCCAGTGGGCGTGCCTGCCGTTGCAGCGAAGTGATGGTGGTGTATTGCATGGCACCCCCGACCGCGGCATCAAGATAAGCGGCCCGATCCTGCACCAAGCCATTGCTGTGTACGTAATGCAACTGCCTGGCCAGCGTGCGCTCCAGCGCCGGGCGGTCAGCGGCAATCAACGCCGCAGTGCGGGCGTCATCGGCTGCGAATACATCCTGCATGGGATCAGCTCCGGCTGTGCCACTGATGGCAACGAATAACAGAACCAGGCGCCGCGCCCAGGCCATCACAGGTCGCCCCGCTGGCGCGGCAGGCGGGTCAATGCCAGCAGCGCCAACGCGGTGGTAATACCCTCATAAATTGCCGCGCCGGGGTGTGCACCGACCACACCATGCAGACCCATGGCCGCGCTGCGCGCCAATACCAGCCCACCCATCACCAACGCGATGGCGGTCAGAGCGGCTTGCGTCCACTCGCGCCGGAACCCGGCCAGCAGGCAGAACAATCCAAAGCCGGCCTGCAGGCCGCCATACATGGCGCGCGCCTCCACCAATCCGGCGGCAGCGTCCAGTCCATAACCGGTAAAGCGACCGACAACCTCCACCGGGTAGATAAAGCAAGCGATGGCGTAACCGAAAAACGACAAGCCAGTGAAGATCAGCACGAAGCGGGCGAGCGCCATGGGAGTCCCTCCTCTAATCAGCCAGTTAACAACACCGGTGGCAGTTTATCTCCGGCCCGAAACGCCGGTTCAGTCCCGGTAGCTCGAATCGTGCCGATCCAGCCACCGCAGCAAAGAGCGAAAGGGTAATCCGCCAAGCCCGGTCGGGGTGATAACGTACTGCTGCTGGGGAACCAGGTTGGCGATGCGGGTCAGCATATCCTGCGAACCGTGCAGCGGCTGTCCCATCGACAGGGCCGCCACTTGCGTGCGGCATGCATGCTCAAGCAGCCACATCAGCATGAATGCCTCGCCGACGCTGCTACCGGCCGTCATCAGGCCATGATTGCGCAGGATGAGCACATTCCTGTCGCCAAGGTCGGCAACCAGGCTGCGCTTTTCGGCGTCGTCGACCGCCAGGCCCTCGAAGTCGTGGTAAGCCACCTGTCCGGTCAGCTGCATCGAGTCCTGGTTGATGTGCAGCAAGCCCGGCTCAATGCTTGCCACCGCCTCGCCGGCCACCGAATGGGTGTGCATCACGCATTGCACATCGTGGCGGGCGGCATGGACGGCACTGTGGATGACATAACCGGCCCGATTGACGCGGGTCTCGCCGCGATAGTCGCCCACCACGTTGCCATCGAGGTCGATCTTGAGCAGGTTGGAAGCCGTGATCTCGTCGTACATCAATCCAAAGTTGTTGATCAGGAAATGCTCGTCCGCGCCCGGCACGCGCGCCGTGATGTGATTGAAGATCAGCATTGACCAGCCGAAGCGGTCCGCCAGGCGATAGGCGGCGGCCAGTTCCACCCGCACCTGCCACTCTTCGGGAGCGCACAGATCGCGACGGATACCGGCCGGCAGGTCAAAATCGTGGGGCTTGTTCATGGGCTATGTTCCTCGCTGTGGCTCTGATCGAGCCCTCCCTGGCCCTTGCGCGGCGGGCTTTCGATCCTGACTGCGCCCTGGCGCGTAAGCATAGCCCCAACTTGAGGCGCTTGCCGCGCTTACCTTACGATCGTTAGAGTTGACGGGCCAGGGACGGCATTCGGACACCACCCCAAGCGACGCGAGTTAATCCGCGCCGCAACGGGACGCAAAGCGACCAGGAGAGAACGCCGATGAATGCCATCAACGACAGCTTGGTGCTGGCCCCGGAAAGCTATGTGCGCGACAACCCGGCCACCGGAGTGTTCGAGGTACACCGCGACGTGTACCGCGACCCGGCCCTGTTCGAGCTGGAGATGCGCCACGTGTTTGAGGCCAGCTGGGTGTTCCTGGCGCACGAGACACAGATTCCGCAACCACTGGATTACCTGGCCAGCTACGTCGGACGCCAGCCGGTGTTGCTGCAACGCGACGACCGCGGCCAGCTGGGCGCATTCCTGAACGTATGCCCGCACAAGGGTGCGCAGGTGTGTCAGAACGAGTCCGGTAACCGCAAGTTCCACGTCTGCCCTTACCACGGCTGGACCTTCAACAGCCGTGGCGAATGCGTGCTGGTAAAAGACCGCGCACAAGGCGCGTATCCGTCGCATTTCGAGCAGGCCAATACGCGCCTGCCGCCGCTGGCGCGGTTCGACAATTACCGCGGCTTCCTGTTCGGCAGCATCAATCCCGACGTGCCACCCCTGAAAGAACACCTCGCCGGCATCAGTACCTTCCTGGACATGATCGTGGACCAGTCGCAGCACGGTACCGAGGTCATCCCGGGTCGCTCGTACTACACCTACGACGCCAACTGGAAAATGCAGCTCGAGAACTGCCTGGACGCCTACCACCTGACCTCCACGCACCCGAGCTTCATGAACATTGCCGCCTCGCGTGCCAGCGGCGGCGGCCAGTTTCGCAACATCGACATTGCCGACTTCGTCGATCCGGCCATCCCGTCCGGCAGCTACACCTTCAAACATGGCCATGCCGCAATCTGGATCGAAACCGCCCACCCGGAGATACGGCCGCTGTATCACCAGTACGACGCGCTGGTGAAGCGCGTCGGCAAGGTGCGCGCCGACCTGATGCTCAAGACCGTCAACTTCACGGTATTTCCGAACCTTCAGTTTTCCTGCAATGCCTGTATTCAAATGCGCGTCATGCGCCCGCTGGCGGTGGACCGCACCGAGATGCGCAGCTTCTGCCTCGGCCCCAAGGGCGAACCGAAGGACCTGCGCAAGCTGCGCATCCACCAGTTCGAGGATTTCTTCAACCCGACCGGCCTTGCCACACCCGACGACTCGCGCGTGTACGAGTCCTGTCAGGCGGGGTTCGCTGCTCGCGGCGGACCGGCGGTGGGGCTTGGCCACAGCCGGGGCCTTGCCAACGTCATCAGCGGCCCGGACGCGTACGCCAACGAGCTCGGACTGGCGCCGCTGACCTCCAGCAGCGGGCGCTCGGACATGCAGGACGAGACGGTGTTTCACGGCAGCTACCGCGAGTGGCTGCGCCGTCTGCAGGCGGGTCTGAGAACCGAGGCCACGGCGTGAGCCCGCAGCAGGCACTGGCGGTCGGTTCGGCGCTGCTGTACCGGCAGGGACGGCTGCTCGACGAACGGCGCTGGGCGGACTGGCTGGCCCTGTTTTGCGAGGACTGCGAGTACTGGGTGCCCGCCTGGGTGACCGAGAACCGCCTGACCGAAGACCCTGACAGCGAGGTGTCGCTGATTTACTACGACCTGCGCTCGCGCCTGGCCGACCGCGTGTGGCGGGTGGAGTCGGGCACCTCGGTGGCGTCCGATCCACTGCCCCGCACCTGCCATGCCATCACCAACATCACAGTGGAGCAGGCGAGCGACGATGCCATCGCCCTGTTTGCCTGTTTTCGGGTGGACTACCACTGGCGCACGCAATCGCAGGCGTTTTTTGGCCACTACCACCACCAGTTGCGCCGCGAGGATGGCGAGTGGCGCGTAGCACGGCAAAAAATCGTGGTGCAGAACGACTACATCCCGACCCTGCTCGATTTTTACCTGGTGTGAGGCCAACATCGTGACGCAAGACACTCTGCGAACGCCGTTTTGCGAACAGCTGGGTATCGACTTGCCGGTCGTACTGGCCGGCATGGGCGGCGTGTCCTGGCCAAAGCTGGTGGCGGCCGTCAGCAACGCCGGCGGCCTCGGCGTTTACGGCGCCGCGGGCCTGGAGCCGGCGCAGATTCGCGAACACATTCAGGAAATCAAGGCACTGACCTCGCGACCCTGGGCGCTCGATCTGCTGGTGCCGATGCCTGGCGTGTTCGATGCGCAGATCCAGGTGATGCTCGACGAGGGCTGCCCGATTTTTCTGTCGGCGCTTGGCTTGCCGCTCGAACTTTTGCCACAGTTACGCGCCGCCGGCATGCAGGTGGGCGCCATGGTGGGCGCACCGCGGCATGCCCGGAAAGTCGTGGCTGCCGGTGTCGATTTCATCGTCGCCCAGGGCACCGATGCGGGTGGCCATACCGGCAACATCGGCACCTTCAGTCTGCTGCCCCAGGTGGTGGCGGTGGCTGAAAACACGCCGGTGCTGGCCGCCGGCGGCATCGCCCATGGCAGCCAGTTGCTGGCGGCGCTGGCCATGGGCGCGCAGGGCGTCGTGCTGGGTACGCGCTTCATTGCCAGCACCGAGGCCCACGCACTCGAATCATGGAAGCAGCGCATCGTGTCGGCCGGCGCCACCGACACCACCCTTACGCGCTGTTACAGCGGCAAGCAGATGCGCGGTCTGCGCAACAGCTACACCGACTCCTGGCTCGGTCGGGAGGCAGAAATCCTGCCGTTTCCGCAACAAATGGAAGTGTCGCTACGCGAGGGCGTGCTGGACTTGCTTGGCACCAGCGACGATCCGGACCGCGGTTGCCTGCCTACCGGACAAAGCTGTGGCGGAGTGCACTCCATAAAGCCGGCGGCGGCCATCGTCGCCGATCTGATGGACGAGGCCCGGCTGGCGCTGGCGCGGTTGCCGCGCGGCTGAGAGGCCGAAGCCGGGTCAGCTGGACTGATCGCCCCCTGGGCGGGCAATCGACGCCGCCGGGCGGCTGAATACCAACGGCGCCGGCTCGTTTTTCGGCTCCTCGCGCAGCGAAAACTTGCCTGCCTCCTGTGCCAGAGCCGCGGCCGATCCGTCCTTTTCAAGCTTGATCAGCAATCGCAGATCGTTGGCCGAGTCGGCGTTGGCAATGGCCTCTTCATAGCTGACGGCGCCTTCGCTGTACAAGGCGTGCAGGGCCTGATCGAAGGTCTGCATGCCAAGCTCGTTCGAGCGCGCCATGATCGGCTTGATTTCGTGGACCAGGCCCTTGCGTATCAGTTCCGAAATCAACGGACTTGCCAGCATCACTTCCACCGCGGCTCGCCGGGCTTTGCCATCCACCGTTGGCAACAGGCGCTGCGACACGATTGCCCTGAGGTTCAGTGATAGATCCATCAGCAGTTGCTGGCGGCGTTCCTCGGGAAAGAAATTGATGATGCGATCGAGCGCCTGATTGGCGTTGTTGGCGTGCAGCGTGGCCAGGCAAAGATGGCCCGTTTCGGCAAACGCAATGGCGTGTTCCATGGTCTCGCGGGTACGAATTTCGCCGATCAGGATGACGTCCGGAGCCTGACGCAGGGTGTTCTTGAGAGCGTCCTCGAAGGACATGGTATCCACGCCCACCTCGCGCTGAGTGACGATGCAGCCGGCGTGGTCGTGCAGGTACTCGACCGGATCCTCGATGGTGATGATGTGGCCGGTACTGTTGTGGTTGCGATAACCGACCATGGCTGCCAGCGTGGTGGACTTGCCGGTACCCGTCCCGCCGACCATGAGCGCCAGACCCCGCTTGATCTGCACGATCTCCTGCAGCACCAGCGGCACCTGCAGGTCTTCCAGCGTCGGGATGGTGGTCTCGATCTTGCGCACCACCATGCCTATGTTGCCGCGCTGGACAAACGCACTGACGCGGAAGCGGCCGATGCCGCGGGCGCCGATGGCGAAATTGCACTCGAAGGTGTTCTCGAGCTGGGTGCGTTGACGCTCGTTCATGATGCCGTAGCACATCTCGCGCGCGTCTTCGGGACCGAATTTCTCCTCGCAGGCCGGCTTCACGACCCCATGCGTCTTGATGCTGGGCGCGACACCCGCGGTGACAAACAGGTCAGACGAGTTTTGGTCGACCATCATCTGCAGCAGCGTGGCGAAATCGATCATGGCAAGCTCCGAGGCAGGTCAGTGGGACGGCGCAGGAATGCGGTCCAACTAACGGAAAAGGTCCTTGTTGATGGCGCGCGCGGAGGCATCCTCCCGGCTTATCAGTCGCAGCTGCACTTGTTTCTGCATGCACTGATCAAGGGTCTGCATGCCATGCGCCTGGCCGGTCTGGATGGCCGAGTAGATTTGCGCCACTTTGTTTTCGCGGATCAGGTTACGAATGGCCGGGGTGCCCAGCATCACCTCGTGGGAGGCGATCCGGCCGCCGCCGACACGTTTGAGCAGGGTTTGCGCAATCACCGCGCGCAACGACTCGGACAGCATGGAGCGCACCATGTCCTTCTCGCCCGACGGAAACACGTCGATGATGCGGTCGATGGTCTTGGCGGCCGAACTGGTGTGCAGGGTGCCGAACACCAGGTGGCCGGTCTCCGCCGCCGTCAGCGCCAGGCGAATGGTTTCCAGGTCTCGCAGCTCGCCGACCAGGATAGTGTCCGGATCCTCGCGCAGCGCCGAGCGCAGCGCCTCGCTGAAACCGTGGGTGTCGCGGTGCACCTCGCGCTGGTTGATCAGGCAGCGTTTGCTCTCGTGCACGAACTCGATCGGGTCCTCAATGGTGACTATGTGCCCGTATTCGGCGCGGTTTTTCTCATCGACCATGGCAGCCAGGGTGGTGGACTTGCCCGAGCCGGTGGGGCCGGTCACCAGAACAATGCCGCGCGGCATCATGGCCAGCTCGGAGAAATTTTGCGGCGCCTCGAGGTCTTCCAGCGTGCGAATCGCGTTCGGCACATTACGAAACGCCGCCGCGGCGCCGCGGTGCTGGTTGTATGCATTGACGCGAAAGCGTGCCAGTCCCGGAATCTCGAACGAGAAGTCGGTTTCCAGAAACTCCTCGTACTCCTTGCGCTGACGGTCGCTCATGATGTCGTACACCATGTCGTGGACCTGCGTGTGGTCCAGTACCGGCAGGTCAATGCGCCGTATATCGCCATCGACACGGATCATTGGCGGCATGCCTGCCGACAGATGCAGATCGGATGCATTGTTGGTGACCGTGAAGGCCAACAGTTCGGTAATGTCCATCGTATGCCGGGCCTCGCAAAAACCTGATGTGCGCGGAAGGGGAGTAAAAGGCCGCTGCTATACTGCACCGCGACCGCTTGCGGGGTTATGCCATTACATCTGCCGCTGCTGCAAATTCTTTAATTCCCTTGGCAGTGCGCTGGGGTGCCGTCAGGGAACGTCTTGGGGCCGCCGAGCGCCAGTATGGGCGTGCAGCGGGTAGTGTGCGCCTGCTGGCGGCCAGCAAATCACAGCCGGTATCGGCAATTCGCGAACTGGCGACCCTTGGCCAGCGCGCTTTTGGTGAAAGCTATTTGCAGGAAGCATGCCCGAAGCAGGATGCGTGCGCGGATCTGCCGCTGGAGTGGCATTTCATCGGTCCCGTGCAAGGTAACAAGGCCGCTGAAGTCGCACGCCGCTTCGACTGGGTACACACACTGGCGTCCGAGGTGCAGGCCGAGCGCCTGGCCCGGGCTCGCCCGCAGCACATGCCACCACTGAACGTCTGCCTGCAGGTCAATATCGACGGCGAGACCAGCAAAGCCGGCATCGCGCCGGCCACGGTCACCGTCCTGGCGCAGGCTGTGCAAGCGTTGCCACAGCTGCGATTACGGGGCTTGATGAGCATTCCAGCGCGGGCCGACGGCCTTGCTGCGCAGCGTCGCCCGCTGCGGGCTCTGCGCGAGCTGTGGCAGGGACTGCGTGGGGAAGGCTTTGAACTCGACACGCTGTCGATGGGCATGAGCGATGATCTTGAAGCGGCGGTTGCGGAAGGCGCTACGATCACGCGAATCGGCAGCGCGCTGTTTGGCCCGCGCCCGGCGCGGGCAGTTTTAAGAACGTGACCAGGCATTCCAGGCTCGACTTACGGGCACAACACGGGAACCGATGAATGGCGGGCGAATGGGTATTCATTGGAGGCGGCAACATGGGCCGCGCCTTGCTGGGCGGATTGATTGCCGATGGCACGCCGCCGCAGCGGCTGGCGGCAGCAGAACCGGATGCCGGCCGGCGCGAGTCGCTGGCGCGGGAATTTGGCATGACCACCTCGGCGCAGGGCGCCGATCTGGTCGCGGGCGCCAGTGTGGTTCTGCTGGCCGTAAAGCCGCAGGTGCTCAGAAGCGTGGCGCAGGATCTGGCCGGGCATTTCGGGCCAACGCTGCCGCTGATTATTTCAATCGTCGCCGGTGTTACCGAAGCCGATATTGCCGCCTGGCTGGGCGGTGATTTTCCGGTGGTGCGCTGCATGCCCAATACGCCAGCACTGGTGCGCCAGGGCATCAGCGCGCTACACGCCAACCCACGCGTATCGGACACCCAGCGCGAGCAGGCAGAGCACATCCTGCGCGCCGTGGGCGCCGTCCTGTGGGTAGATGACGAAGCCCTGCTGGATGCGGTAACGGCGGTTTCCGGCAGCGGTCCGGCTTACTTTTTCGCGGTCATGGAAGCGATGGAGAAGGCCGGTGTCGCGCTGGGTCTGTCGGCCAGGGTGGCGCGCGAACTTACCTTGCAAACGGCGCTGGGATCGGCCGTGCTGGCCACCCAGAGCGGCACCGATCCGACGACTTTGCGCGTGCAGGTCACCTCCCCCGGTGGCACCACGCAGGCGGCGCTGGAGGTCTTGCAACAGGGTGGCCTTGGCGAACTGTTCGAGCGCGCCCTGACCGCCGCGCGCGACCGCGCCGTGGGCCTGGCCCAGCAAGCGCAGGCCTGACCCATGGTGTACTCACCTGCCACCCAGGCGGCACTGTTTCTGGTGCAAAGCGCGTTTGGCCTGTATGCCGCGCTGGTACTGCTGCGGTTGCTGTTTCAGGCGATGGACGTCGATTTTCGTAATCCGCTGTCGCAGTTCGTCTACAAGGCTACCCAGCCGGTACTGAAACCCCTGCGCCGCGTGCTGCCGATGCGCGCCAGGGTCGAGCCCGCCCTCGTGGCGCTGCTGCTGCTGATAAAACTGCTGGAGGTCTATGCGCTCAGCGGATTGCGCGGCTATCTGCCAGGCGTGGTGGGCGCCTTGCTGATGGCGCTGGCGCAATCGCTGGCGCTGCTGACGCTGATGCTGACGTCGCTGCTGATCGTGCGGGCGGTAGCCAGCTGGGTGGTGTCAGCCGGTACCGGTTACAACCCCATGCTGCAGCTGCTGGAGCAGCTCACCGAACCACTGCTGGCGCCGTTGCGGCGCATCATCCCGCCGATGGGCGGCCTGGATCTGTCCGTGCTCCTGGCGCTGGTGGCGGTTCAGCTTGCCAATATCCTGCTGGTGCAGCCGCTGACCCGAGCCGCGGCGGTGATCATGGTGCAGGGTCTGTGAACGCCCTGCCGTATCGACGCCAGGACGAGGCGTGGCTGCTCGATCTGCTGGTGCAGCCGCGCGCCGCGCGCACCGAACTGGCCGGCTTGCACGATGGACGCCTGAAACTGCGCCTCACGCAGGCGCCGGTGGACGGCGCCGCCAACACCGCACTGCTTGATTTTCTGGCCAGGCGCCTGAAGCTGCCGCGGCGCGCACTGGCGCTGGCAAGCGGCGATACGGCGCGGCGCAAGACCGTTCGCCTGCACGCCGGGGTGGAGATCGAGCCGCGCCTGGCAGGACTGACGGCAACGCGATGATCGAGTGGGCGGGCATCGACACCGTGCTGCTGGACATGGACGGCACGCTGCTAGACCTGCACTACGACAACGCGTTCTGGTTCGATCACCTGCCGCGCACCTGGGGCGAGCGGCGCGGGCTCGACCTGCTCAGCGCGCGCAGCGTCATCCACAACCATGCCGAGCAACGTCGCGGCACGCTGGACTTCTACTGCATGAGCTACTGGAGCGAGCTGCTTGAGCTCGACGTGGCGGCGCTGAACGAGGAACTCGCGCACCTGATCAGCGTGCGCCCGCAGGTGTCGGAGTTTTTGCTGTGGCTGGGTGCAACCGGCAAAAAGCGGGTGCTGGTCACCAACTCCCACCGCAGTGGGCTCGACTTCAAGCTGGCACGTACCGGCCTGACCGCGTGGCTGGACGAGATTGTCTGCGCCCACGACCTGCACCTGCCCAAGGAAGACCCGCTTTTCTGGCCCAGGCTGCAGTCGCTGCACAGCTTCGATCCGCTGCGCACCTTGCTGGTTGATGACAATCCGCACGTCCTGCGTGCCGCCCGTGACTACGGCGTTGCCCATGTACTGGCGGTGGCACAGCCGGACTCGCGCGCCGCGCCGCAGCACCTGACCGACCTGCCGATGCTGGAAGGTTTCGAGCAATTGCTGCCCTGAAAAGCGGCCGACAGACGTCGGCGCGGTAACAACATATTGTGATTAAAGGCCTTTCCAGAGCGCACCAGAACCGTGCGCCCGACGATATCGAATGTTTATCAATAGTATTTCATAACTAACTGTATTTAATAATAAAAAATATTTTTTCCCGCTACCATTGACGACGCATGCCGGGCGCGCGTAAGGTCACCCCTCCTTCACAACATCTTGTGTTCGTCAGCCAGCGTCACGGGATACCGCGCCACCAATAAACAGTCGTGATCAAGGGGAGTCCAGACATCAATGAATAAGGTCGTCGCTATTCACGCTCCAGCGCACAACGCGGAAGTACCGGTCCAGACCGCGTCGCTGGACATCTGGGACAAGAAGTACCGCCTCAAGACCAAGGACGGCACGGTCATCGACCGCAGCGTGGACGAGACCTACCAGCGCGTGGCGCGGGCCCTGGCCGACGCCGAAGCCCCGGACCTGCGCGAGCACTGGCACGAGCGTTTCCTGTGGGCGCTGCGCCGGGGCGCCATCCCCGCCGGACGCATCACCTCCAACGCTGGCGCCCTGGAACACAAACCGGCCACCTCCACCATCAACTGCACCGTGTCGGGCACCGTCGAGGACTCGATGGACGACATCCTGCAGAAGGTCCACGAAGCCGGCCTCACGCTGAAAGCCGGCTGCGGCATCGGCTACGAATTCAGCACCCTGCGTCCGCGCGGCGCCTACGTGACCGGTGCCGGCTCGTACACCTCCGGACCGCTGTCGTTCATGGATATCTACGACAAGATGTGCTTCACCGTGTCGTCGGCCGGCGGTCGGCGCGGCGCGCAGATGGCCACCTTCGACGTCGGCCACCCGGACGTGGTCGATTTCATCCGTGCCAAGCGCGAGGACGGCCGCCTGCGCCAGTTCAACCTGTCGCTGCTGGTCACGCGCGAGTTCATCGAGGCGGTCAAGGCCGGCGCCGACTGGCAGCTTGCGTTCCCTGTCGCGCGCCACGAGGCCGAGACCGACGGCCTGGACGTGCACACCGCCGACAACATCATCTGGCGCGAATGGCCGACTCACCGCGGCTACATCGTCGACGACCAGGGTCTGGTCGCCTGCCGGGTCTACAAGACCATCAAGGCGCGCCGGCTGTGGGATCTGATCATGGCAGCCACCTACGACTACGCCGAGCCGGGCTTTATCCTCATCGACCAGTACAACGACCTTAACAACAACTGGTTCTGCGAAAACATCCGCGCCACCAACCCGTGCGTGACGGCCGATACCTGGGTGCAGACCGCCACCGGCCCGCGCCAGGTGGCGGACCTGATCGGCACGCCGTTCCTGGCGCGCGTCAACGGGCAGGATCACCACACCGGCGCCGAGGG